>JAIXSD010000346.1 GCA_027484885.1 Rubrivivax sp. | reverse complement strand
GTACTCAGCCTCAGCGAAATCGCGCCGGCCGCGCTGCTCGGCCATCAACTCTGGGGCGCCTTGCTGCTGATGCTGGCGCTTTGGGGCGCCGGCCCCTGGTCGCTGGACGCCTGCTTGGGCGCACGGCGTGCGGCACGCGCCTGAACCCTCACCCACTCACTCGCGCGGCTGGAAGCTGATCACCAGGACCGGCGGTACGCGGCCGTCGGTGTCGCGCGGCAGGGTCTCGGTCTTGTCGATGGCGCGCAGCACGGCCTTGTCCCACTCGGCATCGCCGCTGGACTTGAGCAGCTTGCTGGCCACGATCTGGCCGCTGGGCAAGGTACGCACCTCCACCTCAGCCACCGGGTTGCCGACCGGAATGTCGGTGTAGATGATGTTGGGGCGCACGCGCGCCTTGATGCGGCCGCCATAACTGGCTGAGGGGCCGGAGCTCTTGAGCGCCGTCCCGGTGGCGCTGGGGCCGCCGCTGGCGCCGGCCATGCCCTGGATGCGGCGCAGGTTCTCCTGGCGCTGCGCCTCCAGCTTGGCTTCGCGTTTGGCTTCTTCGGCCTTGGCTTGCTTGTCTTTGAGCTGCTTGTCGAGCTTCTCTTTCTTGAGCTTGTCTTCGGCTTCGCGCTTGGCCTGAAGCTGTTTCTCGCGCTCGCGTTCGAGCTTTTCCTTTTCCTTTAGGGCCTGCTGCTTTTTGCGCTCGGCTTCAAGCTCGGCCAGGCGGCGGCGTTCTTCTTCCAGCTTCTTCTTTTCCTTGGCCTTGGCGATGGCGATCTCGGCATCGCGCTCGGCCTGGAGTTCTTCGGGGCTGGGCTGTTGGACCTTGGGCTCGGGCTTGGGTTCGGGTTTGGGCGGCTCGGGTTCCGGCTCTGGCTCGACCAGCTTGGGCGCGGCGGCTTGCGGCACCGCGGACCACAGCTCGGCCTCAAAGGCCGGTGGGTCCTGCGTGCGCCAGCTGACGCCGGCACTCAGCGCGGCCAGCAGGGCCGCATGTGCGATCAGAGCGAAGGCAAAGCCGCGGCCCATGCCGGGCGGTGCCGGGGGGCGCAGAGGATCATGCAGGTGGCGGGCACCCAGGGGCAGGCTGCTCATGGCCGGATCAAGGGTTCCCGCTGCTGCTGTTGCTGCCGCCGCCATTGCGCACGGCCAGGCCCACGCGCTGGATGCCGGCGCTTTGCAGCACATCCATCACCTTGACCACGGCTTCGTACTTGACGTTCTTGTCGGCCGAGATCACCACCGGCGTGTTGCTTTGGGCGCCCTGGGCTTGCTTCGCACGCTCGGGCAGTTGCTTGAGGGTCAGGGCCTGCGGCTCTTCCTGGTCCAGCTTGAGCTTGAGCTTTTCGTCCGGGCCGACGATGACGTGGATCACATGCTCGGGTTGCTGGCGGCTCTTGCCCACGCTGGGCAGGTCCACCACACCGGTGGTGATCAGCGGGGCGCTGACCATGAAGATGATCAGCAGCACCAGCATCACGTCGATGAAGGGCACCATATTGATTTCATTGATGGTGCGGCGGCGGGATCCGCTGCGCGAGGAGACGGCGGCCATGGTGGCGGGCTCCGCGTGCTCAGCGCGCCGGGCCGGCCGGCTGGGCGGGCAGGGTGGCGTTGCGCTGCAGGATGTTGGAGAACTCTTCGATGAAGGACTCCAGGGTGATGGCGCTGCGGTCGATCTGGCGCGCAAAGCGGTTGTAGGCCAGCACGGCAGGGATGGCGGCGAACAGGCCGATGGCCGTGGCGACCAGGGCTTCAGCAATGCCCGGTGCCACAGTGGCCAAGGTCACTTGCTGCACATTGGACAGGCCGACGAAGGCGTGCATGATGCCCCAGATGGTGCCGAACAAGCCCACGTAGGGCGAGACCGAGCCGACCGAAGCGAGGAAGGAGAGGTTGCTCTCCATGGTGTCCATCTCGCGCTGGAAGCTGGCGCGCATGGCGCGGCGCGAGCCGTCGAGCAAGGCGGTGGGTTCGACCACGCGACGCTCACGCAGCTTCAGAAATTCACGCATGCCCGAGGCGAAGATGCGCTCCAGCGGCGCGCCCCCGGTCTTGCCGTTGACGGCGGTGTAGAGCTCGTTGAGGTTCTTGCCCGACCAGAACTCCTGCTCGAAATCCTCATTGCCTTTTTTGATGCGCGAGAGCGAGATCAGCTTGCTGAAGATCACGCTCCAGCTGGCCAGCGACACGGTCAGCAAGGCAGCGATCACCAGCTGCACCGCCAGGCTGGCGTGCATGATCAGGGCGACGATGGAAAGGTCTTGGTTCATAGAGCCACAACAGGTTTTTGGAGCGCCTCGATCACCGAGGCAGGAATACGGCAGGGTTTGAATTCGGCGATGCCGCCCTCGGCGGACAGCTGGGAGGCGACGCAGCCAATGCGGATCTCGCCCTCGGCCAGCAGGCGGCGGCCCTGAGGCCCCTCAATAAAGGCCTGCTGGAAGACCAGCATGCTCGCACGCCCGAGCTCGCGCGGCTCGACGGTGACGAAGAGCCAGTCATCCAGCCGCGCCGGGCGAAGATAACGCACCGAGGTCTGGCCGACCACGAACATCGCCCCGGTTTCGTGCCGCATGGCCTCCTGGCCAAAGCCCAGGCGGCGCAGCCATTCGGTGCGGGCGCGTTCAAAAAACTTCAGGTAGTTGGCATAGAACACCACGCCACCGGCGTCGGTGTCTTCCCAGTAGACGCGCAGGCCGTGTTCAAAAACGGGTGTGCCTGCGCCAGGGTTCATGTCATGAGCGCTCATGCGGATGCGATCCGGTAACGCGGCAGTTGCTCGGCCAGCCGGGCCACGGCTTCGCGCAGATCGTCCATGCTGCTGGCGTAGGAAAGGCGCAGCCAGTGTTCGCTGCCGCTGCGGCCGAAGTCGCGGCCGGGCGTCAGGGCGATCTGGGCGCTGCGCATCAGATCAAAGGCCAGGTCCCAGCTGCTGCGGCCCTCATCGCAAAAGTCCGAGGCATCCATCCAGACGTAAAAGGCGCCGTCGGGCAGCACGGGCACACGCAAACCCAGGGCTTGCAGCGCCGGCACGATGTAGTCGCGCCGCTCGCGGAAGGCTGAGCGGCGCTGTTCGTAGATGGCCAGGCTGGCGGGTTCGAAACAGGCCAGGGCGGCATGCTGGGCAATGCTGCTGGGGCAGATGAAGAGGTTTTGAGCCAGCTTCTCGATCGGTGCGACCAGTGCGGGCGGCAAGACCAGCCAGCCCAGGCGCCAGCCGGTCATGCTGAAGTATTTGGAGAAACTGTTGACCGAGATCACGTCCTCGCCCAGCGCCAATGCGCTGTGCTCAAAGCGAGCGTCCTGGCTCAGGCCCAGGTAGATCTCGTCGACGATGGTGACGCCGCCGCGCGCGCGCACCGTGTCCACGATCTCGCGCAGTGCTTCGGGTTCGATCGAGGTGCCGGTCGGGTTGCTGGGCGAGGCCAGCAGCACGCCGCGGGTCTGTGCCGTCCAGGCCTCGCGCACCTGGGCGGGGCTGGGCTGAAAGCGCTGCGCAGGGCCGGCGGGCAGCAGCACGGCTTCGGCATCGACAGCCGCCACGAAATGCCGGTTGCAGGGGTAGCAGGGGTCGGGCATGAGCACCTGATCGCCAGCCTCGAACAAGGCCTGGCAGACCAGTTGCAAGCCCGCGGAAGCGCCGGCGGTGATGACGATGCGTTCGGGCGCGATGTTCAGGCCGAAGCGCTGGTCATACCAGTCGGACAGGGCCTGGCGCAGCGCGGGCAGGCCGGTGGCCGGGGTGTACTGGGTGCGGCCGGCGCTGATGCAGGCTTGCGCTGCCGCTTGCACGGCCTCGGGCGCACCGAAGTCTGGCTCGCCGATGTTCAGAAAGACCATGGGGCGGCCGCCCTGCGCCGGGTCGCAGATGGGGCTGCGCGCCAACTCGGCGGCAGCCTTGCTGCACTCCATCACATAGAAAGGCTCGATGTGGTCGAGTCGGCCGGCCAGCTTCATTTCGAAGCGGAACTCCCGCTGCCGGATTTGCCACGCGCGCTCACTTCCAGCGGTCGCAGGTCACCGGCGGCGCGATCCAGCACGCCGTTGACGTACTTGTGACCATCGGTGCCGCCAAAGGCCTTGGCCAGTTCCACCGCTTCGTTGATCGCCACTTTGTAGGGGATGTCGATGCAGTGCTTGAGTTCGTACGCGCCGATCATCAGCACGGCGTGCTCGATGGGCGAGAGCTCGGTCGTCTTGCGGTCCACATGGCGGGCCAGCACACCGTCCAGATCGGAGGCTTCCAGGATGCAGCCATTGAGCAAGGCATCGAAATGGGCGCGGTCGGCCTTGTCGAAGTCTTGCTGCTCGCGCATGTGGGCGTCGATGGTGCCGACGTCGTCGCCGGTGATCAGCCATTGATACAGACCTTGCAGCGCGGCTTCGCGCGAGCGGCGGCGTGCCGACTTGGGCTGCACGCGCTTGCGTGGGGCGCTGGCGCCCTTGTTGGTGCTTGGGGTGGCGGGTGTCGCGCTCTTGTTGTTCGT
>JAIXSD010000169.1 GCA_027484885.1 Rubrivivax sp. | reverse complement strand
GCGGCCGGCATCGTGCCGGCGGTGCTGCATTACTACAGCCGCTTCGTCCACCACGCCAACGACGAGGGCGTGATCGACTTCCTGCTGACCGCCGCCGCCATCGGCATCCTCTACAAGGAGAACGCCTCGATCTCGGGCGCCGAGGTGGGTTGCCAGGGCGAGGTCGGCGTGGCTTGCTCCATGGCTGCCGCGGCTCTGTGTCAGGTCATGGGCGGCACGCCCGAACAGGTGGAGAACGCCGCCGAGATCGGCATGGAACACCACCTGGGCCTGACCTGCGACCCGGTCGGCGGCCTGGTGCAAATCCCCTGCATCGAACGCAACGCCATCGCCTCGGTGAAAGCCATCAACGCGGCCCGTATGGCCTTGCGCGGCGACGGCACGCACTTCGTGAGCCTGGACAAGGTGATCAAGACCATGCGCGACACCGGCGCCGACATGATGACCAAGTACAAGGAAACCGCGCGTGGCGGTCTGGCCGTCAACATCGTCGAGTGCTGACGCCACACGAGCAGCACAGCACAGAAAAAGGCGACCCGAGGGTCGCCTTTTTCGTGGAGCCGGATGCCGTGGAATCTTCAAGCGCGGCGGCGGCGTGAGACCGCGCCCAGGCCGGCCATGGCCAAGCCGACCAGCAGCAGAGAGCTGGGCTCCGGCACGGTCGAGTGCGGCTGCACCGAACCATTGCGCACGCTGAAGCTGTAGCGGCCGTCCACATTGGAGTTCAGCGAACCGGCGACCAGGGACTGGGCGCCGCCGTCCAGCAAAGCGCCGTTGATGGCCGAGCCGGGCAGCTCGAAGGAGTTGGCGCCACCGTTGGACCAACCCACGCGCACCGAGTTGCCGCCTTGGCCGTTGCTGCCGCCGCTGCTGGTGGCATCACCGGTTTCCCATTGGACCTTGTCGTAGTTGAACTCGAAGTCGAAGTCACCGGCATTGATGTCCGAGCGGTCGGTGATGACCAGCTGGAAGGTGTTCAGCTTGTTGGCCTGGGTGTTGTAGTAGCCCACGTCCAGCCAGTTCACGCCAAACACCTTGTGGCCGTTCAGCAGGCCGGTGCCGTACTGGGTCACACCGCTGCTGGCATTGCGGGTGTCCACATCGGCGAAGAAGGCAGCCAGGATCTGGCGGTCGGTGCCCTGCAGGCCGAAGGGCGTGTAGGTAGACAAGGCTTGGTCAAACGTGACATTGCCGTTGTTGTTGACGAACAGCTGGGTGAACTGATTGCCGAAGAAGTTGACGTTAAAGCCGATGTCGACCAGGCCGGTGGAGCCGTCGTCATTGCGCGGCAAGGTGTTGGCCGAGAACAGGTCGGTGTGATGCACAGCGCCCGCCAGAGCCGAAGAGCTCGCTGCCACCAGTCCCGAGACCAGCAGTGCGGCGGAAAACAGAGTCTTGATCTTCAATTCATATCCCTACAAAAGTCCAAAACGAAAGCTCACCGATTGGTGAGCTTGCTTTGTGACGCAGGGTTCATGCCAGCTTTGCAAGTGCTTGCAACGCGGCAATTTGCACGAAACCGAACGTAACGCTGTCAGAAAACCCGACATCGTGTTAACAACTGCACACAACTTAGCAATGACGAGCGGCATGGTCAGCGCTCATCGGAGCGCCCATCAGCCCCCATCATCGCTTGATGGGCGGGCTGTCTTGCGGCAACCACCGCTTGTAAATGGCGGCAAAGCTGCCATCGCGCTTCATGGCATCGAGCGCGCGCTGCCAGGCTTGAACCTCCCGGTCCGGCGTGTCCAGCGAAAACGCGATATAGCCCTCGGCACTGGCATAGCTGTAGACGATCTCCAGCGCATCCTCGGGCACGCCGGCCTGGGCCATGATCTTGGGCATGGAGAGACGCTCGGTGGCGAAGTAATCCGCACGCTTGGCCAGCAGCATGCGAATGGCGGCCTGCGGGTCGGCGACGCTGACCAGGTTGCGAAAACCCAGCTGACTCAGCTCCTCGGAGGTGTACCAGTCCCGCACCACCAGCACCGACTTGGCCCGCTTGGCATCGTCCATGCTGCGAAGGCGCAGGCCGCCGCGGGCCGGCGCGTACAGCGAGCTGTAGAAGGTGACCACCGGCCCCACCCACTTGAACAAGCGCTCGCGTCCCGCCGTGCGGGCCATGCTGAACAAGGCTATTTCGCCGCCGAGTTGCACTTCGCGGTAAGCCCGTGCCCAGGGCTGGAACTCGATCGGCAGCTCTTTCTTCAGGCGGCGCTGGATCTCCTGCACCACCTCCACGGCCAGGCCCTTGGCCTCGCCGTTTTCGCTGAAATTGATGGGCGCGAATTCTTCGCTGAGCAGGCGCTGCTGGGCCTGCGCTGGCGCGGTCAGGCCGAGGGCCGCCATGGCTATCACGAGCAGCACAGGCCCTCGGAGGACCGCGCGGCGGCATGAATACCGCCAAAAACCAGGACGGGGGAACATGGCGCTGCAGCATAGCCAAGCCCAGGCCGCTTGCTGCGGCCGCCCCCGCGCCGCGCACGGGCAAATCGGTCTGAACTCACGCGAGAGCGCCACTCGTGCTCGGCACGGCGCCCCGCAAAAAGAAACGGCGCCCCGAAGGGCGCCGCGCGAGTCATATCAAGGTGGCCATCTGCCGCATCAGGCACTGACGCCTGCGCCAGCCACAGGCAGCTCGGCCATCACGGCCTCCTGCTGAGCGGCCGGCTTGGGCTTGCGCTCCCGCACCAGGTAGGAATACAGCACCGGCACCACCACCAGGGTCAGCAGG
>JAIXSD010000535.1 GCA_027484885.1 Rubrivivax sp. | reverse complement strand
TGGGGCACCCCGTATGGAAATGTCGTGGGGACGCCGTTTTTCAACAGCAGCAGCAACACGCCCTCGCTGAGCTTCACGCTGGCGAACTCGCTGAATGACCTGACCCTGTCCTTCACCCACTACCACAACCACAACTTCGGCAGCACCGGACCCAGTTACAAGTACGCGGTGCAGATCAACAACGGCAGCGGCTGGACCGATCTGGCTGCCGGCTTGACGGCCTCCATCGACACCACCGGTGCGACCGAGCACATCGCGCTGAGCAGCGGCCTGAGCGCAGGCAGCTACTCCATGCGCTGGATCGGCTATGGCTTCGGCGATGGCGGCAGCGACACCAACACCGACTTCTTTGCCCTGAATGACGTGACCCTGAGCCAGCGCAACCAAGTGCCCGAGCCTGCCTCGCTGGCCCTGGTGGGCCTGGCACTGGCCGGCATGACGCTGGCCCGCCGCCGCCGCAGCAGCAACAAGCAAGGCTGATCCTGTTGGCCGCCCCTGGGTCCGCAACGGCGGCCGGGGCTCGCATGCTTGAGTTCTCCAGCCCTGTGGACGGTGTCCGCAGGGCTGGTTTTGTTTTGGCGGAGCGGGGGCATGTCGAAGCCCGCCCCGCTGTGGCAGGGCTGGCTGGCACAATCGCGGCGACGAAACTCGCCGTAACCGACCCATGTTGCTCAGTGAAGACCACCGCGCCATTCAGGACGCGATCCGCTCCTATGTGCAAGACCAGATCGCGCCCAAGGCGGCCGAATGGGACAAGAGCCACCACTTTCCCGCGGCCGAGCTGAAGGGCCTGGCTGAACTGGGCTGCTACGGCGTGGCCGTGCCCACCGAGTACGACGGCGCCGGCCTGGACTACCTGGCCCTGGCCATCATCCTGGAGGAAATCGGCGCCGGGGACGGTGCGACCTCCACCGTGGTCAGCGTCAACAACTGCCCGGTCTGCTCCATCCTGATGGCCTTCGGCAATGAGGACCAGAAGCAGCGCTTCCTCAAGCCCCTGGCGCGCGGCGACATGCTGGGTGCTTTCTGCCTGACCGAGCCGCATGTGGGCTCGGAGGCTGGTGGCCTGCGCACCACGGCCGTGCGTGATGGTGATGACTACGTGCTCAACGGCGTCAAGCAGTTCATCACCAGCGGCAAGAACGGCGATGTGGCCATCGTCATGGCCGTCACCGACAAGGCCGCGGGCAAGAAGGGCATCAGCGCCTTCCTGGTGCCGACCAACACGCCCGGCTACCAGGTGGCGCGCATCGAAGACAAGATGGGCCAGCACGCCAGCGACACGGCGCAGATCAATTTCGAGAACTGCCGCGTGCCGGCGGCCAACCGCCTGGGCGAAGAAGGCCAGGGCTTGAAGATCGCGCTCTCGGGCCTGGAGGGCGGCCGTATCGGCATCGCCAGCCAGAGCGTGGGCATGGCGCGCGCGGCCTTCGAGGCGGCGCTGAAGTACAGCAAGGAGCGCGAGAGCTTCGGCCAGCCCATCTTCCAGCACCAGGCTGTGCAGTTCAAGCTGGCCGACATGGCCACCCAGATCGAGGCCGCGCGCCAGCTGATCTGGCACGCCGCCAGCCTGAAGGACGCCGGCCAGCCCTGCCTGAAGGAAGCGGCCATGGCCAAGCTCTTCGCCAGCGAGATGGCCGAGAAGGTGTGCTCGGCCGCCATCCAGGTCCATGGTGGCTACGGTTATGTCAGTGATTTCCCGGTGGAGCGCATCTATCGCGATGTGCGCGTCTGCCAGATCTACGAAGGCACCTCCGAAGTCCAGAAGATCCTGATCGGCCGCGCCCTGGCCTGAGGATCGATGCCGCCGGGCGCGTGAAGCGATGCTTCGCGCCCGGCTTGCGCTCCGCGGGCATTGCTGGTTAGCATGGCCTGCCCCGCTTTGGCTCGGGCCGCCCGACCGCCTTGCTGTCCCCCGTGTGCTGTTCTTTTTCTCGTCGTCCGGTCGGTGCCCGCCAGGCTGGAGGATGCGAAGAAAAAAGGAGCATCACCGATGACGAGCCGCAGTACCACCGCCCAGCCGCTGGCTGTGCTTGATGAAGACGCCCCGAGCGAGCCCTGCGCCAGCCCGCGCCTGCAGTTCAAGATCGCCGATCAGGCTTGGGAGTTTGAGGCCATCCACCGGCTCAACTACCGCACTTTTGTCGAAGAGATCCCGCAGCATGCGCCCAATGCGGAGCGGCGCCTGGTCGACCGTTTTCACGACGAGAACACCTACGCCATTGCCCTGCATGAGGGCGAACTGGTCGGCATGATCGCCGGCCGCAGCGCCCGACCGTTCTCGCTGGACGGCAAGCTGCCCGATCTGGATCGCCACCTGCCGCCGCACCAGAAGGCCATGGAGGTGCGCCTGCTGGCCGTGGCGCCCGCCTTCCGCAACTTCCACAAGCACGGTGTCTTCGCGCGCCTGTCGGGCGTGCTGGCTCGGCACTTCCGCGCCCAGGGCTGTGATCTGGCCCTGATCTCGGGCACGCTGCGCCAGACGCGGCTTTACCGCCATCTCGGCTTTCAGCCCTTCGGCCCACAGGTGGGCAGCGCCGAGGCGCCGTATCAGCCCATGCTGATGCGCCTGCCCGATTACGCCGCGCATTGCGCGCATCTGGAGTTCCTGTCGGATGGCCGCCATGCCAGTTTCCTGCCCGGCCCGGTGGCCTTGTCGCCTGCCGTGGTGCAGGCCCTGGCCGAGCCGGCCCACTCGCACCGCGGGCCGGCGCATCTCTTGCGCCTGGCCCGGGTGCGCGAGCGCCTGTGCGCGCTCAGCGGCAGCCAGGATGCGCTGATCTTGCCGGGTACGGGCACCCTGGCCAACGACGCGATCGCCGGCCAGCTCTCGCTGCTGGAGGGCGCGGGCCTGGTGATCAGCAATGGCGAGTTTGGCGAACGCTTGCTCGACCATGCGCGGCGTTGGCGCCTGTCGCACCAAGCCTTGCGACTGGACTGGGGCCAGCCGCTCTCGGCCGACGCGCTGGAGCAGGCCTTGCAAACGCAGCGCCCGAGCTGGCTCTGGGCCGTACTCAGCGAGACCTCCACCGGCATGCGCAACGACCTGGGCTTGCTGCGCGCGGCCTGTCGCCGGCACGGCGTGCGCCTGTGCGTCGATGCGGTCAGCGCCCTCGGTCAGCAAGCCTTGGATCTGCGCGGGGTCTGGCTGGCCAGCGCCGTCAGCGGCAAGGCGCTGGGCGCGTATCCGGGCCTGGCCATCGTCCTGCATGAGGGCGCGCTGCTGCCCGAGGGGCAGCTGCCGCGCGCCATTGACCTGGCCACCTTTGCGGCGGCCGACGGCGTGCCTTACACCCAGAGCTCCAATCTGCTGGCCGCGCTGGAGGCGGCGCTCGGCATCGACTGGCCCGCGCGCTGGCGCGCCGTGCGCAGCGCCGATGCCCAGCTGCGCCGTGCCCTGGGCTGCAACGCCGCGGTGCCCTCCGCCATGCCCTGGCAGGCCGTGGTGGCGCCGGATCAAGCCATGCCAGGCATCCTGACCCTGGCCCTGGCGCCGCATCTCCAGGCTGCGCGCATGGGCGCGCAGCTGGAGCGGGCCGGCTTCAAGCTGGCCTGGCAAAGCGCCTATCTGCAGCAGCGCAACTGGTTGCAGATTTGCCTGATGGGCGATTGGGATGCCGCTGCGCTGGCCGTGCTGCCGGCGCGCCTGGCGCAGGCGGCGGGGGTGAGCTTGCCCGAGGCCTGAGGGCCGGGGGCCGTGGGCCGTGGGTCGGGCTAGGCCTTGAACGACAAGAATCTTTAACCAAGGGAGAAGAGCACATGAATACAAGCCGTCCATCGAATGTCGATTCGTTTCGCAAGCCGGGCCTGGCCGGGGCCTTCTTGCTGCTGTTGAGCCTCAGCCTGGGCTTGAGCGCCTGCGGTGGCGGCGGCAGTGGTGGTGGCGAGCCCCCACCGCCGGCTTTGAAGCCCGAGATGAAGCTGACCTTGCTGAGCAAGCCCGATGACGAGGTGCCCAGCGGCGAGAACATCAGCTACAGCTTCACGTTGGAAAACAAGGGGCCGGGCGAGGCGCGCAGCGTGGACCTGGGCCTGCAGTCCGACACCGCGCGCGTCAGCTTGGAGCTCAGCTGCAGCGGCGGCCTGGGTGTGCCTGCGCCCGTCTGCCCCAGCACCTCCGGCCCGGGGCTGACGATCAAGAATTTCGCAGCCGGGGCCAGCGTCAATGTGGTCTTGAAAGGCGCCGTGAAGCCCGGGGCGAGTGGCCAGGTGAGCGTTGCCGTGACCGCACAGGCCGAGGGCGA
>JAIXSD010000681.1 GCA_027484885.1 Rubrivivax sp. | reverse complement strand
GCGGCCGAGGATGCGCTGATGAAGGGCGTGTCGCTCTATTTCGTGGCCGAGGTGTCCTTGCAGCGCAAGCGCTGGTACTGGCGTGACGCCCGGGTGGCCAAGGTCTCGCGCGGCTGGCGCTTGTACTGGTATGCGCTGACGCGCCAGTACCGGGTCAGCTCCGGCGGCCTGACGCAGAGCTTCAACAACCTGCCCGATGCCCTGGCCTCGCTGCGCGGGGTCTCGGGCTGGCGCATTGCCGAGGCGCGCGATCTGGACGAAGACGGCAGCCATTACCTCGAGTTCGCCTACCGGCTCGACACCTCGCAGCTGCCCAAGCCCATGCAGATCGGCCTCAGCCTGGGCCAGGGCTGGAATCTGAGCGTCGACCATGTCTTCGGCCTGAATCCTGACTTCAGCCCCCGAACCACGGCCGCACCATGAGCAAAAAGGCGCGTTGGGCCTGGATCATCGCCCTGGTGATCATCACGGGCATTTGTGGCGTTCTCGCCTTCTTGCTGTCCATCGGCGCCACCAGCCAACGCGGCTTTTTTGATCGCCACTACGAGTGGCTGTTCTGGCTCAATGCCTGCGTGGCTGGCCTGTTGCTGCTGGTGATCGTGGGCGCGGCCGGGCGCTTGTTCCTGCGGGTGCGCAGCGGCAAATTCGGAAGCCGGCTGCTGATGAAGCTGGCCGGCATCTTTGCCCTGGTGGGCATGGTGCCCGGCCTGTTGATCTACGGCGTGTCGTACCAGTTCGTCAATCGCAGCATCGACAGCTGGTTCGATGTGCGCCTGGCCTCGGCCCTGGAGGCGGGCCTGAACCTGGGGCGCGGCACGCTGGACGGCCTGGTCAATGACCTCGGCAACCGCACCCTCGACGCCGCCGAGCGCCTGGGCGAGGCCGGCAGCCTGCCCCAGCCCCTGGTGCTGGAGCGGCTGCGCGAGCAGCTCAGCGCCCGCACCGTGGCCCTGGTGGCCAGCAACGGGCAGATCCTGCTCTCGGTCGGCGGCGACACCAGTTCCCTGGTCACCGACCGCCCGGCCGATTCGCTGTTGCGCCAGGCCCGCAATGCCCGGGTCATCAGCCACCTCGAAGGCCTGGAGGACGAGGCCCTGGCCCTGCAAGGCCAGGCCCGCATCCGCGCCATCGCCCAGCTGCCCAATGTCGATCTGCGCCTGGGTCTGGTCAGCTCGACCGAGCGTTTTCTGATGGTGGTGCAGCGCGTGCCTGCCCCGGTGCTGGCCAATGCCCTGGCGGTGCAGAACGCCAGCAGCGAGTACCAGCAGCGTGCGCTCGAGCGCGACGGCCTGCGCCGCATGTACCTTGGCACCCTGACCCTGGTGCTGGTGCTGGCAGTGTTTGCGGCGGTGCTGATCGCCGTGGCCTTTGGCAACCAGCTCGCACGGCCCTTGCTGCTGCTGGCCGATGGTGTGCGCCAGGTGGCCCAGGGTGACCTCAGCCGCAAACCGATGCTGAGCTCGCGCGACGAGCTGGGCGGCCTGACCCGCTCCTTTGCCGACATGACCGAGCAGCTCTCCGAGGCGCGCGCCATGGTCGAGCGCAGCGTGGCGCAGCTGGAAAGTGCGCGCACCCATTTGCAAACCATCCTCGACAACCTGACCGCGGGTGTGATCGTGTTCGACGCCGAGCGCCGCATCGACACCGTCAACCCCGGCGCCACCCGCATCCTGCGCCTGCCGCTGTCGGTCTACCAGGGCCGGCCGCTGGGCGAGGTGCCGCATCTCGAGGCCTTTGCCGAGGCGGTCTGGCAGCGTTTTGAGCAGTACAACCCCGAGAGCGGCGAGCGCGATCACTGGCAGGACGCGTTTGAACTGCAGCTCGATGCCAGCCAGGACGTGCTGACCCTGCTGGTGCGCGGCGCGCCGCTGCCCCAGGGCGCTCGGCTGATGGTGTTTGACGACATCTCCGAGGTGGTCTCGGCCCAGCGCTCGGCCGCCTGGAGTGAGGTGGCGCGGCGCCTGGCCCATGAGATCAAGAACCCCTTGACCCCCATCCAGCTCTCCGCCGAGCGCCTGCAGCACAAGCTGGAGGCCAAGCTCGAAGGCAACGATCAAGCCATGCTGGTGCGCTCTGTCGCCACCATCGTCAACCAGGTGCAGTCCATGAAGCAGCTGGTCAACGAGTTCCGCGACTACGCCCGCCTGCCCTCGGCCCAGCTCAAGGCCCTGGACCTGAACGCCCTGGTGGCCGAGGTGCTCACCCTCTATGCCGAGGCCCAGGAGCAAGGTCGCTTGCGCGCCGAACTGGCGCCCGATGCCAGCCGCATCCTCGGCGACCCGACCCAGCTGCGTCAGGTCATCCACAATTTGGTACAGAATGCGCTCGACGCCGTGCAGGAGCAGGCGGGTGGCTTGGTGCTGGTGCGCACGCAGCAGGCCTTCACCGAGGCCGGCGAGCCCCGCTCCCTGCGCCTGCAGATCACCGACAACGGCCCAGGCTTTGCTGAGAAAGTGCTCAAGCGTGCCTTCGAACCCTATGTGACCACCAAGTCCAAGGGCACCGGCCTGGGGCTGGCCGTGGTCAAAAAGATCGCGGATGAACACGGGGCGCGCATTCGCGTCAGCAACCAGCATGAGCAGGGCGACGAGGCGCAAGCGGTGACCGGGGCGCAAGTTTCGTTATCATTTTCAAAACTCGCGACTGCAGCAGCCGATGCGGGCTCTGCTGAAAAGCCCCATTGAACTAGGACTCCATGGCAACAATTCTTGTAGTCGACGACGAGCTGGGCATACGCGCCCTGCTCTCTGAAATCCTCAGTGACGAGGGTCACACGATCGAATTGGCGGAAAACGCCGCGCAAGCGCGCGCCGTGCGCGAGCGCATGCGCCCGGACCTGGTGCTGCTGGACATCTGGATGCCCGACGTTGACGGCATCACCTTGCTCAAGGAATGGGGCGGCGCCGGCCTGCTGACCATGCCCGTCATCATGATGAGCGGCCACGGCACCATCGACACCGCCGTCGAAGCCACCAAGTTCGGCGCCATCGCCTTTCTGGAAAAGCCGATCACGCTGCAGAAGCTGCTGCGGGCCGTTGAGCAATCGCTGGTCAAGGCCGCACCGCGCCCCGCGCCGGCCGTGGGCCTGCCCAGCAGCTACAGCCGCAGCAATGAGCTGACGCCGCAGTACGTGCCGCCCAGCAGCCACAGCGTCATGCCGCAGAGCAGCCTGCCGGCTGCCGGCCTGGCGTCGGAGCAGAGCTTCGAACTCGACCGCCCGCTGCGCGAAGCCCGCGATGCTTTTGAGAAGAGCTATTTCGAGTTCCATCTGGCCAAGGAGAACGGCTCCATGACCCGCGTGGCCGAGAAAACCGGCCTCGAACGCACCCACCTCTACAGAAAATTAAAACAATTAGGGGTGGACCTCAGCAGAAATAAGCGCGGAGCTGGAATTTAGTGCTATAGTCGTGGTCTTCGCTGATTTGAAGAGCTTTTCGAAGCGCAGCAAGCCAGCGAAGACGCAGTCGAAAAGACAGCGGCCTGGTAGCTCAGTTGGTAGAGCAGCGGATTGAAAATCCGCGTGTCGGTGGTTCGATTCCGCCCCAGGCCACCAAATACCAGACACAAGCCCATCGACTCGGTGGGCTTTTGTTTTTCCGGCCCGGCTTGGGTCGGATGCAGCTGGAGTCGATCCAACTGCCCATGTGGCTCAGTGGTAGAGCACTCCCTTGGTAAGGGAGAGGTCACGCGTTCGATCCGCGTCATGGGCACCATTCAACGCCTTGGCTTTCAATGGCCTTGCTTTCAAAGCCCGTCGCGCTCGCGATGGGCTTTTTGCGTTCTGGGCCCAGCTATTCGGCCCAGCCGCGCGCCGGCCGTCCCACTCTGGTACGCCTTGGGCCGGCTTTGGCCGAGCCGCCACCGGGCCTTTCCTGTCCAGCCTGCCCCTCTTTTTTGGCTACCATGCCGCCAACAAGGACGCTGATGGCCGTCAGGGCCAGGGAGAAGGCGCATGCAAGACACCATCCAATGCAGGGGCCGCCTCCGTCAGGTTGCCGCAGCCTTGGCCTTTGGCTTTTTGGCCCCGGCCGCCGCGCCCGTGCTGGCGGGCGATGTTGCGGTAGCGACCTCATCGCCCGCGGAGGTTGACAGCGACTGGCGCTACATCATTCAGCCCGGCGACACCTTGATCGGCCTGACCGAGCGCTATTTGCAGCCCGGCCGCCACTGGCGCGATGTGCAGCGCCTCAATCGCGTGGCCGATCCCTTGCGCCTGCCGCCGGGTGGCGTCTTGCGCATGCCCTTGGCCTGGCTCAGCCGCGAGGCCAGTGTGGCCCAGACGGTGTTTGTGCAGGGGCAGGTCAGCCTGCAGCGCAGCGGCCAGGCCGAGCAGCGCCTGGCGGCCGGGCAGGAGCTGCGCAGCGGGGACCGCCTGCGCAGCGCGGCCCAGTCCTCGGCGACCTTGCGCTTTGTCGATGGCTCACGCCTCCTGATCCCGCCGCTCAGTGACCTCAGTCTGGAGCAGTTGTTGGTCTACGGTCGCAGCGCCATTCCCGCGGTGCAACTGCGTCTGTACGAGGGGGGCGCCGACAGTCAGGTCACGCCCAGCGGCGGCCGGGTGCCGCACTACGAGATCCGTACCCCGCATGTGAACCTGGGTGTGCGCGGCACCGAGTTCCGCGTGCACCTGCAGGCCGAGTCGGCACGCATGGAGGTGCTGGAAGGCCGGGTGGCGGCCGACAGCGGCGGCCATGCTTCTTTGGCCGTGCCGGCTGGCATGGGCATGGTGGCCGAAGGGCGAGGCCGGCCGCAGGCCGCGCCCCTGCTGAGCGCGCCGGCCTTGCCGGCCGAGCTGGCCGTGGTGGAGCGCCTGCCGCTGCGCCTGCGCTGGGCGCCGCACCCGGGCGCGCGTGCCTACCGAGCGCAGCTGTTTGCCGAGGGCGATTTCAGCCGCCTGCTGCTCGATCACCGCGGCAGCGAGCCCGAGCTGAGCTGGGAGGACTTGCCCCCCGACGGTCGCTATCGTCTGCGCCTGCGCGCCATCGATGCGCTGGGCCTGGAGGGCCTGGCCAGTGACCGCCTGCTGCAGATCCAGGCCCGGCCTGAGCCGCCGTTCAGCCAGGCGCCAGTCGCCGATGCCCGGCTCTACGGTGAACAGGTGGAGTTCCGCTGGACGCGCAACAGCGCCGCCCAGGCCTACCGCCTGCAGGTCGCGCGCGACGCCGAGTTCCGCGATCTGCAGCTCGATCAGGTCGGCATCACCGACATCAGCCACAGCGCCCGGCTGCCCCATGGCCGCTACCACTGGCGCCTGGCTTCGCTGCAGGGTGAGGCGCGCGGCCCCTTCGGCGACGGCCAGGCCTTCGAGCTGCGGCCGTTGCCGCCCAGCCCGGAGCCGGCCGAAGCGGAAGTGGCCAGCGAGCAGCTGAACCTGCGCTGGCGCGCGTCCGCCGGTGTGGCGCGTTATGAGTTGCAATGGGCGCAGGATGCGGCCTTCAGTCAGGGGCTGCAGAACTTCAGCAGCGAAACCCCGGGCCTGAGCCTTCCGCGCCCCGGGCCCGGCCGCTATTTCCTGCGTGTGCGCGGCCTGGACGAGCTGGGCCAGCCCGGCCCCTACGGCCAGGTGCAGGAGATCGAGGTGCCGTACCCGCGTTGGCTCTGGCTGCTGCCGCTGCTCTTGCTGGGGCTGTGATCGATGCCTGAAGAAGTTCGTGGGCGCGGCTGGCGGCGCTGGGGGCCGTCCTGCCTGGCCTTGCCCCTGGCGCTGTGCGTGATCGTGTTGGCTCAGGGCAGTGGCCCTTTGCGGCCGCTGGATCTGGCGCTGGAAGACGGCCTGCTGCGCCTGACCGCGCAGCCGCTGCGCGTGGACGAGCTGGCGCTGCTGGACATTGACGATGACGCCCTGCGCGAGATGCAGCCGGCCTTGGGCGATTGGCCCTATCCGCGCTCGGTGTATGCCTTGCTGCTGGACTATCTGCAGCAGGCCGGCGCGCGCCGGGTGGTGATCAATCTGGTGCTCTCGGGTGAGCGCGAGGGCGATGCCGAGCTGGCACAGGCTCTGCGTTCGGGGCTGCCCTCGGTGCTGGCTGCCGCTGGATCGCAGCTGGAGGCGGCACCCTCGGCCCTGCCGAGCGAGGAGCAGGCCGTGCTTCAAGGTCTGGCCTGGTCGGCGGCGCCGTCTGGCACGCCCAGCTTGAGCTGGAATGCCTTGATGCTGCCGGCCACGCCCTTGCTGCGCGAGGCGCCGGCGGCGCTGGGCCGGGTGGGCCTGGTGTCCTCGCCGCTGGACAGCGATGGTCTGCTGCGCCGCCAGCCGCTCTGGCACCGCTACCAGGGTCAGGTCTTGCCGGCGCTGCCGCTGGCGGTGCTGCTGCAGGAGCAGCCTGCGCGGCTGCAGGCGCTGCAGCACTGGCCGCTCGATGCCCAGGGGCGGGTGCAGCTCAAGCTGCCCAGCCGCCTGGAGGGCTTGCCCGAGCTGAGCTGGGGCCGACTGATGCGCGCTGCTCTGGGGCAGCAAGAAGACCCGGGCCTGCGTGAGAGCCTGCGCGGCCGCACCGTCTTTGTTGGCAGCAGCGCTTATTTTGCGGATGCGGTGAGCACGCCGTTGGGGCGCCTCTCCGGCTCGGCCTTTGTGGCCACGGCCTCGGCCCTGCTGGCGCGCGGCCAGGTGCTGGCGCCGGCGGGCTGGGCCTGGGCGGCGGTCTTGTTGCTGCTGGCCGCCATGCCGGGCGTGCTGCATGCGCGCTCGCGGGCCATGCAGGCGCAGCAGCGCTGGGGCCTGCTGCTGGGCAGCACGGCGCTCAGCCTGAGCCTGCTGCTGGGCCTGGCGGTCTGGTTGGTGCAGAGCCAGCTCTTGCTGCCCTCGCTGCTGGGTCCTCTGGCCACCCTGTTTTTGGCGCTGATGCTGGCGGGCCTGGCCGAGCAGCGCTGGCAAAGCCTGCGCCACCGCGAGCTGCGCCACGCACGCGAAGTGGCCGAGGCGGCCAACCAGGCCAAGACCCAGTTTCTGGCCCATGTCAGCCACGAGATCCGCACGCCCATGAATGCGGTGCTAGGCATGGCCGAGATCCTGGCCCGCACCGAGATGAACGCTGAGCAACGCCGTTATGTGCAGGTCTTCCAGGGTGCGGGCCAGCAGCTCTTCGCCCTGATCAACGATCTGCTCGACAACGCCAAGATCGAGGCCGGCAAGCTCAGCCTGGCGCCGCATGCCTTTCATCTCGGCGATTTGCTGCGCCAGCAGATCGAGCTTCAGCAGGCGCGTGCCCAGGAGCGGGGTCTTAGCCTGGCGCTCAGCTGCACGGACGAGGTCGAAGCCTGGGTCTGGGGCGATGCCCAGCGCCTGGCCCAGGTGCTGGCCAATCTGCTCAGCAATGCCATCAAGTTCACACGCCAGGGCGGCGTGCGCCTGGAGGTGCGGCGCCTGGAGCCCGGGCGCTGGAGCCTGGCTGTGCAGGACAGCGGCATCGGCATCCCCCCGGCCCTGCAAGAGCGCATCTTCCAGCCCTACACCCAGGCCGATGCCACCGTCTCGCGCGAGTTTGGCGGCACCGGTCTGGGCCTGGCCATCTCGCGCAGCCTGGTGCAGATGATGGGTGGGTCGCTCAGCTTGAGCAGCGTGCCGGGGCAGGGCAGCCGCTTCGATCTGAACTTGCCGCTGCCCACGCAGCCGGCCCCGGCCCCGGGCGAGCTGCTGTCAGCACCCATGGCCACGGCCCCGCTGGCGCCGCGCCGCTTGCGGCCCTTGCGCCTGCTGCTGTGCGAGGACAACGAGGTCAATGTGCTGGTGATCGAGGCCATGCTGGCCCCGCTGGGCCATGCGATCGAGGTGGCGGGCGATGGCGAGCAGGCCCTGGCCTGCCTGCAGCGAGGCATCTACGACCTGGTGTTGATGGATGTGCAGATGCCGGTGCTCGATGGCCTGGAGGTGACCCGGCGCTGGCGCGCCATCGAGGCCGAGACGGCGCGCACGCGCCTGCCCATCCTGGCCCTGACGGCCAATGCCTTTGCCCGCGATGTCGAGCAATGCCTGGCTGCGGGCTGCGATGCGCACCTGAGCAAACCGATTGGTTTGCAGGCGCTGGAACAGGCGCTGGAGCGCTGGGCGCCGCCCGCGGATGGGTCTGCGAAGGCCGCTCAGAGCTGACGTTCGCGCTCCACAAAGCGCCGGCCACCGTCGGTGTAGCGGCTGTGCAGATCGTCGATCACGCCGCGCAGGCGTTGCACCGAGCTCTCGGACAAATGCTGGCCATGGTGGCTGAGCGTGGCATGGGCCAGGTTGATGATGCGCGCGTTCAGGCTGCGTTGCGCCAGGGTCAGCAGGGCCTGCAGGGTTTGTTCGTGCTGCTTGCTGACCAGGTGGGACATGGCCTCGCGTGCCGCTTCGTTGATGCCGGCGGCGGCATTGCGCACGATGGCTTCGATCGGCGGCATGGCGGCCGCGGCCATCTCCAGCATGCGGGTGCGCGGGCGGGAGACGGCAAAGCGCTGGGTGACGCGCTCGGTCCAGGCGCGCGCTTCGGGCATGGCCTGGCGGCCGGCGCTGCGCACCATCAGCATGACCAGATTGCAGCCCATCTCGAAGCTGAACTCGGGGTGGTCCAGCTGCTCGGCCAGCTGGCGCATCAGGGTCTGGGCCAGGTCAGCGCGGCGCTCGGACAGGGCCAGCACCGCGTCGGCGCAGAGCGAGAGCTGGCGCACACGGAAGCTGTCCGGGAATCTCTGCAAGGCCTCTTGCAAGAAACGTGCGGCGCGCTCGCAGCCCTCGCGCTCTTCTTCGTCGAGGCTGGCCAGGCCCAGGGCGACCAGGCCCTGGTAATCGAGCGAGCGCGATTGCGAGCCGATATTGAGTGCCGCGGTCAGGTGCTTGAGCGCGTTTTCGCTGAAGCCGAGGAAGAGCTGCAGCGAGCCCAGCTTCTGCAGCCGCGCCACATTGCCCGGGGTGATCTGCACCGCCTTGCTGAACATCTCGACGGCACCGGCGAAATCCATGCTTTCCAGCAGGGCGCGGCCGTAGACATCGTAGGCATCGACATAGCTGGGGTTGTCGGCCAGCAGGGTCTCCAGGCTGCGGCAGGCGGTGGCGGTGTCGGCATTGCCGAGGTCGATCTTGGCCAGGCCCAGCCGCGCCCAGGGCACGGCCTTGTATTCGAGCAGGGCTTCGAACATGCGCCGCGCGGCGTCGAGCTGGCCCAGGCGCAGGTAGAGCTCGGAGCCAATGCGGGCGGCATAGACCTTGTAGCTCAGGCTGTCGCGGAACATGGCCTCGCACAGCGCGGCGGCGCCGGCGTAATCGTTGGCCTCGATGGCGGCAAAGACCTCGCGCAGCGCGTGCTTGCGGTCGAGGATGATCTGCAGCCGCTCCTCGAACTGGCGGGCGGTGAAGGGCTTGAGCAGGTAGTCATCGAGCGCGCCTTCGACCGCATCGGCCACATGCTGGTAGCGCGCTTCATCCGTCACCATGATGAAGATGGTCTGCATGGGCAGGCCGCGCGCCTGGCGCAGCTCGTCCAGCAGGTCCTGGCCGCTCATGTCGTGGTTGCTTTGGCGGCGGAAATGGAACTCTGTGATGATGATGTCGTAGGCGTGGCCGGCTTCCTTGATCTGCCGGCGTGCCTGCTCGGGGCGGCGCACGGCATGCACCTGCTGCACACCCATATCGCGCAGCATGGTGGTGATCACCGAGCGCGACAGTTCCCCCTCATCAATGATCAGCGCCTTCAGCGGCCCCCCCGTGCCACCGCTGGCCAGGGCGAGATTGAATTGGGGCGCAGACCCAAACTGGTGATTCGACACAGACCCCCCATTGCTCTCAAGCGTGCAGCGTAGCGCGTCCCGGCGCCGCTTGGCTAGCGTCGACTCTGACAGCTGTGCGCTTGTGCCGCAGGGCTTGTTTGCCTGCGCCGGGGCTCAGGCGCTGCGGTCCACGCGCAAGGCCAGCACCACCGAGCTGGTGGTCTTGATGACGCCGTCGATCTCGCCGATTTCGTCGAGCAAGGCATCCAGGCGCATGGTCGATTCGGCGCGCAGCAAGGCCATGTAGTCGAACTCGCCGCTGACGGATGCCAGCTGGCGCAGCTCGGGCAGGCCCGAGAGGCGCTTGACCACCTCACGCCCGGCCTTGGGCTGTACGGTGATGCCGACAAAGGCCTGCACGCCGCGATCGGCCGCGTCCGAGCCGAGCTTGGCGGTGTAGCCGACCAGCACCCCCTCGGCCTCCAGCCGGGCCAGGCGCGCCACCACGGTGGTGCGTGCCACACCCAGCTTGCGCGCGAGATTGGCGGTGCTCTCGCGGGCATTGGCCTGCAAGAGGGCGATCAGCTCGCGGTCGGTCTGGTCGCGGGCCTGGGCGGTGCTGCGGGGCGGCTGCGGGGGCGGGATGGCTGGACTCATGAAAAACCCTGGTTTGAATCGAATTGACGATTGGTGCTGACGTTTCGTCATTTTCTTCGCTGATTCCGACGAACTCGCGCTTTTTTTCGTCAGCGCTCCTGCCTAGACTGCCGTCCATCAACCCGTATTGAGGAGCATCAAATGAAGATCGCATTGCTGGGCGCAGGCCATATCGGTGAAACCATTGCCCGCCTGCTGCATGGCTCGGGCCACTACGACGTGACCGTGTTTGACAAGAACGCCGCCGCTCTGTCGGTGCTGGCCGGCGAGGGCATCAAGACCCAGGTGATCGCCGAAATCGGCGCCGGCGCTGCCGCCACCGTCAAGGGCTTCAATGCCGTCGTCAATGCCTTGCCCTACCAACTGGCCATTCCCGCCGCTCACATGGCCCTGGAAGCTGGCTGCCACTATTTCGACCTGACCGAAGACGTGGCCGCCACCAAGGAGATCATGCGCATCGCCGAAGGCGCCCGCACCGCCTTCATGCCGCAATGCGGCCTGGCCCCAGGTTTCATCGGCATCGTCGCCGCCCATCTGGCCAAGAGCTTCGACAGCCTCAACGACGTCAAGATGCGCGTCGGCGCGCTGCCGGCCTTCCCGACCAATGCGCTGAAGTACAACCTGACCTGGTCGGTGGACGGCCTGATCAACGAGTACTGCCACCCCTGCGAATGCATCCACGACGGCGAGAAGATCGACGCCCTGCCGCTGGAAGGCCTGGAGCATTTCTCACTGGACGGCACCGAGTACGAGGCCTTCAACACCTCGGGCGGCCTGGGCACCTTGTGCGAAACCCTGGCCGGCAAGGTCAAGAACCTCGATTACAAGACTGTGCGCTACCCCGGCCACCGCGACCTGATGCAGTTCCTGCTGAGCGACCTGGCCCTGAAGAACGACCAGGAACTGCTCAAGGACATCATGCGCAAGAGCATGCCGGCCACCATGCAGGACGTGGTGCTGGTCTTCGTGACCGTCTCGGGCATGAAGAACGGCCGCCTGGTGCAGGAAGTGTTTGCCCGCAAGATTTTTGCTGAGCGCGACGGCGCCCGCCCGCTGTCGGCCATCCAGATCACCACCGCCGCCGGCATGTGCGCCGCCGTCGATCTGTTCCGTCAGGGCAAGCTGCCGCAATCGGGCTTTGTCTCGCAAGAGGAAGTCTCGCTGCCCGAGTTCCTGGCCAATGAGTTTGGCAAGGCCTACCAGCAGTCGCGCCAGGTGGAAAGCATCGGTTGAGCGGAGAATCTGGCAATGACTACGCACATCACTGAACTCCTGAGCGCCCTCGGCGTTCCTTCCTCGGCTTTCACCGGCGGCACGCTGAACGTGCGCTCGCCCATCGATGGGGCCGCGCTCGGCGCCGTCCACGAGGCCAGCGCCGAGGACATGCGCGCCGCCGTGGCGCGCGCCCATGCCGCCTTCCTCGATTGGCGCAATGTGCCGGCCCCCAAGCGCGGCGAGCTGGTGCGCCTGTTCGGCGAAGAGCTGCGCGCGCACAAGGCCGATCTGGCCCGCCTGGTCTCGCTGGAGGCCGGCAAGGTCAGCAGCGAAGGCGAGGGCGAGGTGCAGGAGATGATCGACATCTGCGACTTCGCCGTCGGTCTGAGCCGTCAGCTGCATGGCCTGACCATCGCCAGCGAGCGCCCCGGCCACCGCATGATGGAGCAGTACCTGCCCCTGGGCGTGGTCGGCATCATCTCGGCCTTCAACTTCCCCGTGGCCGTCTGGGCCTGGAACTCGGCCCTGGCCCTGGTCTGCGGTGACAGCTGCATCTGGAAGCCGAGCGAGAAGACCCCGCTGACGGCCATTGCCACCCAAGCCCTGTTCGAGCGCGCCCTGGCCCGCTACAACGCGGCCGGCGGTACGGCGCCTGCGCACCTGTCCCAGCTGCTGAACGGCGGCGCGGCGGTGGGCGAAGCCATGGTGGATCATCCGCAAGTCGCCCTGGTCTCGGCCACCGGCTCCACCCGCATGGGCCGCGCGGTCGGCCCGCGCGTGGCAGCGCGTTTCGGCCGCTGCCTGCTCGAGCTGGGCGGCAACAACGCCATCATCGTCACGCCCAGCGCCGATCTGGAGCTGGCCGTGCGCGGCATCTTGTTCGGCGCCTACGGCACGGCCGGCCAGCGCTGCACCACCACCCGCCGCGTCATCATCCACGAGAGCATCCATGACGAGCTGGTTGCCCGCCTGGACCGCGCCCGTGCCCAGCTGAAGATCGGCAGCCCGGTCGAAGCCGGCACCCTGATCGGCCCGCTGATCGACGGCGCCAGCTTCGAGGCCATGCAGAAGGCTCTGGCCGCTGCGCGCGAGCAAGGCGGTGAAGTCAGCGGCGGCGAGCGTGCCCTGGCCAGCCAGTATCCGAACGCCTGGTACGCCACGCCGGCCCTGGTGCGCATGCCGGCGCAGACCGACATCGTCAAGCACGAGACCTTCGCCCCCATCCTGTACACGCTGAAGTACAAGACCCTGGACGAAGCCATCGCCCTGCAGAACGAGGTGCCGCAAGGCCTGTCCTCGGCCATCTTCACCAACGACATCCGCGAAGCCGAAACTTTTGTCTCGGCCAGCGGTTCGGACTGCGGCATTGCCAACGTCAATATCGGCACCTCGGGCGCCGAGATCGGCGGTGCCTTCGGTGGCGAGAAGGAAACCGGCGGTGGCCGCGAGTCCGGCTCCGACGCCTGGAGGGCGTACATGCGCCGCACGACCAACACGGTCAATTACTCGCGCTCGCTGCCGCTGGCCCAGGGCGTCAAGTTCGACATCTGATCGGACTCGGCCTGACCGGCCTTGAACCACCCGCCTGCCGTCCCGCCTGGGGCTGCGGCGGGCGGCTCGGCGCTCCGCTCCGCTCCGCTCCTTTTGAATCTGTCCCCGAAGTTTTTCCTGCATCACCATGCTTGATACCGGCTTGTTCCGCCTGTTGTCCGCCACCTTGGGCGAGGCCGCGGCCACCGAGACTTTTTCCCAGCTCAAGGTCGCTCCGGCCCTGCTGAAGCCGGTGGGCGCCACCGTGCACCGGGCCGAGCTGGCCCAGGCCCTG
>JAIXSD010000421.1 GCA_027484885.1 Rubrivivax sp. | reverse complement strand
CACGCCGAACACGATGCGGTAATAGGCGAAGGGCACGAAGCTGTGGCTGGAGATGTAGCGCAGCAGCCAGCGCACGCAGATCCAGGCGCTGATGAAGGAGAACAGCAGGCCGACCGCGAACATGGGCACATCGGCCATGCTGAGCAGGGCGCGCTCCTTGAGCAGGCTGTAGGCGCCGGCGCCGATCAGGGTCGGGATGGCCAGGAAGAAGGAGAAGTCGGTCGCGGCCTTGCGCGACAAGCCCATCAGCATGCCGCCGATGATGGTGGAGCCCGAGCGGCTGGTGCCCGGCACCATGGCCAGACACTGGATCAGGCCGACCTTGAGCGCGTCCAGCGGCGTCATATCGTCCACATGGGCGATGCGCACAGCGCTTTGCTGGCGGCGCTCGGCCCAGAGGATGATGAAGCCGCCGATGATGAAGGTGCTGGCCACCACGGTGGGCGTGAACAGATGGGCCTTGATGGCCTTGCCGAACAGCAGGCCCAGGATCACCGCCGGCAGAAAGCCGATGGCCACATTGAGAGTGAAGCGACGCGCGCGGGCGTCCGAACCCAGGCCGGTGGCCACTTCACGAAGGCGCTGCCAGTAGACCAGGATGACGGCGAAGATGGCGCCGGTCTGGATGGCGATGTCGAAGACCTTGCTCTTGGCGTCATCGAAGCCGAGCAGGGCGCCCGTCAGGATCAGGTGTCCGGTGGACGAGATGGGCAGGAACTCGGTCAGCCCCTCGACGATGCCCATGATGGCGGCCTTGATCAGCAAAACGATGTCCACGCAGGGCACTCCCTCTGTCGCTAAAAGTCTCAAAAATGTCGGAAAAACGGGCCGGATGATAGCCGGTGGGTCATGACGGCCCGCCGGGCGCGCTGCGTGCCGGCCCCGATTGACCCGGCTTGGCGCCGCCACCTATATTGCTGACTCATTGGTCAGTAACGTTCTATTTGCACCCCATGGCCGCGCCGTCTTCGCCTCCCATCTCGCGTTCCGAGCCAGCCGCGGCGAGCCCGGCGGCGCGCCAGCGCCGCAAGCAGGCGCGCCCGCAGGAGCTGCTGGCCGCGGCCCTGGATCTTTTCGTGGAAAAAGGCTTTGCCGCGACCCGCACCGAGGAGGTGGCGGCCCGCGCCGGTGTGTCCAAGGGCACGCTGTATCTGTATTACCCGAGCAAGCAGGATTTGTTCAAAGCCGTGGTGCGCGAGAGCCTGGTGAGCCGTATCCATGAGGCTTCGGTCTTGAGCGCCCAGCACCAGGGCCCGGTGGCCGAGTTGCTGGGTCAGGTGCTGCAAGACTGGTGGCAGCGGGTGGGGCAGAGCACGGCCGGCGGCATCGCCAAGATCATGGTGGCCGAGGCACGCAACTTCCCGGAGCTGGCGGCCTTCTACACCGAGGAGGTGATCCGGCCCATCCAGGCCCTGCTGGTGGGCTTGATCGAGCGCGGCGTGGCGCGCGGTGAGTTCCGCCCGGTGCCGGTGGAGGCCACCGTCCATGTGCTGATCGGGCCCATCCTGCACATGATTCTTTACCAACATTCCTTCGCAGCCTGTGACTGTGGCGGGCCCACAATCGAGCCCGCCGCGGTCCTGGAGGTGCAGCTGGACCTGATGCTGCGCGGCCTTCTGGTGCTGGCTGTGGGTTCCGTGAAATGAGCGGGTGTGCGGGCAGGGCGGCTTCGGGCCCACTGTGTTTGCACGCGGCGTTTGTTGTGTTCATCCCCTGGCGCGGCCTGGCCGCATCTCGTCTGACAAGAAAAGTGTTCATCGCATGAAGCCTTGGTTGAAGATTGCCGTTCCCGCGCTGGGTGTTTTGCTGCTGCTGGGCCTGGCTGGCTCCTGGATGAAAGGGCGTGCGCCCGCTTCGGCTTCCGCCCCGGCCGCCGCCTCGGCCGCGGGCGGCAAGGCGGCTGTGGCGCTGGCTCTGGCCGAGATCGACCTGGCACGCGTGCAGCGCCTGCGTTTTGCCCAAACCCTGGAACTCAGCGGCAGCTTGAAGGCCCGCGAGTCGGTGGTGATCAAGGCCAAGGTGGCGGGGGAGCTGCAGCGGCTCGATGTGCGCGAGGGCGACACGGTGCGTGCCGGCCAGGCCCTGGGCCAGATCGACCCGGTCGAGGTGGAGCTGCGCCTGCGTCAGGCCCAGGAGAACGCCGCCGCCGCCAAATCGCAGCTGGACATCGCCCAGCGCAACCTCGACAACAACCGTGCCTTGGTGGCCCAGGGCTTTATTTCTTCGACCGCCATGGAGACCGCCAGCGCCAGTGCGGCCGGCGCCCGCGCCACCTTGCAAGCGGCCGAGGCTGCGGTGGGCCTGGCCCGCAAGGCCCGGGCGGATGCCCAGCTGGTCTCGCCGATTGGCGGCCAGGTGGCGCAGCGACTGGCCCAGCCGGGCGAGCGACTGGCTCTGGACGCGCGGGTGCTGGAGATCGTCAACCTGAGCCAGCTGGAGCTGGAAGCGGCCGTGGCGCCGGAGCTCAGCGTCGGCCTCAAGCCGGGCGCGGCGGCCCAGCTGCAGGTGGAGGGCCTGGCCGAGCCGGTGCCAGCCACAGTGGCGCGCATCAACCCGGCCACGCAGAGTGGCTCGCGCTCGGTCATGGTCTACCTGCGCCTGGATGGCCGGCCGGGCTTGCGCCAGGGCATGTTTGCCCGCGGCCGCATCTTGCTGGACGAGCGTGAGGCCCTGGTCGCCCCGGCCTCTAGCCTGCGCCAGGACAAGGCCAAGCCCTATGTCTTGCAAATCGTCGATGGCCGTGTCAAAGCGCAGACGGTGGAGCTGGGCGCCAGCGGCGAGGCGCTGATCCAGGGCCGCAGCGTGGCGGTGCAGGAGCTGCGCTCGGGCGTGGCGGACGGCGCGCTGCTCTTGTCCTTGTCGGCCGGCCAGGTGCCGGAGGGCACGGCGGTGAGCTTGGCCGCTGCGCCAGCTGTGCCTGCTGTACCGGCTGTAGCGGCTGTACCGGCTGTACCGGCTGCAGCGTCTTCAGCCGCCTCGCGCTGATCGGGCCGCCGCCATGTGGTTCACCCGCGTTTCCATCCAGAACCCCGTCATGGCCGTCATGGTCATGATGGCT
>JAIXSD010000597.1 GCA_027484885.1 Rubrivivax sp. | reverse complement strand
GGCCGCTTGCGTGAGCGCCTGGCCGTGGTCACCGGCGCTGCGCGCGGCCTGGGCGCCGCCACGGCCGAGCGCCTGGCCGAGGAAGGCGCCCGCGTGCTCTGCATCGATGTGCCCTTGGCCGAGCCGCATTTGCGCGAGCTGGCGCGGCGCATCCAGGGCGACGCCCTGGCGCTGGACATCACCAGTGCGGCTGCGCCGGCGGCACTGTGTGCCTGGCTGGGCCAGCATCCAGGCCTCGCTGTCGACGTGCTGGTGCACAACGCTGGCATCACCCGCGACCGCAGCCTGTTCAAGATGAGCGAGGCCGAGTGGAACCAGGTCATGGCCGTCAATCTACAGGCCATCCTGGCCATCGACGCGGCACTGGATCAGGCCGACTTGCTGGCCCCCGGCGCGCGAGAAATTTGCCTGTCGTCCATCAGCGGCATCGCCGGCAATGCCGGCCAGACCAATTACGCCACCAGCAAATCGGCCCTGATCGGCTACGTCGCCGCCCGCAGCGCCGCCTTGGCGGCCCGCGGCGCCACCATCAATGCCGTGGCCCCCGGCTTCATCGAAACCGACATGACCCGCCAGATCCCCTGGTTGATCCGCGAAGCCGGCCGGCGACTCAACGCCCTGTCACAGGGCGGCCAGCCCCGCGATGTGGCCGAGGCGGTCGCCTTCCTGGCCTTGCCCGAGTCCGCTTCCGTGCGGGGTCAGACCTTGCGGGTCTGTGGTCAGGCCTTGATGGGGGCTTGAGTCGCGCGAGCGCGGCCTAGCTTGCCGCGATGGCCTGGGCCAGCGCCCACAGCGCCGCCCGATGCGCCGCCACCAGCGCATCGGTGCTGCCATCGCCGGCTGGCACTTCGATACGCTGCTCGCGCACCTGGGGCGGCTGCCGGCCGCTGGGGTCGATCCAGCTCCAGCGGGCTTGCAGCACCAACTGCGGGCGGAGGCCCGTGTCGGCTTCGGCGTCCAGCCTTTGGATCTCCACCCGCAGCTGCCGTTCGGCCTTGAGCCCCGGCGGCAGGGGCAGGCGCCAGATACGGGTGATGCCGTGCAGGCGGGCCAGGTCTTGCTGTAGCAGGCGGGGGATGGCGTCGCGCAAGGGCTCGGCCCAGCGCTCGCTCGGGGTCAGACGCAGCATGGCCTGGCCGCTGGGGCGGACGATGGCGTCGCGGTCCAGGTACTCGGGGATCTGCACCGGGCCCAGGGCCCAGATGCCTGTGGAAACAGGGGCGCTCGCCAGCGCTCCTTGCTCCACGCCCTGTGGCGGTTCAGCGCGCAGCTGAAAGTACTGCACCTTCGGTGAGCTGCCACAGGCGGCCAGCAGGCAGAGCCCCATCAGGACGGGGATGGCCTTCATGCGGTTGATGAATCTGCTCATTTGGCGCGGCCTTTGAGTACGGCTTCGGGTTGCTGGTCCAGGGTGTCGGCCAGCTCGCGCAGGGCGCGGGCGGCTTGGGCGATGTCCTTGAGTGCGCGCTGCAGGTTCTGGTTCAGAGGTGCTTCGTCCTGGGCCACATCGGCCACGGCTGCGGCGGCGCGGGCCAGTTCGGTGGAGACGCGGCGCAGGTCCTGCACCACCGCGCCTTCGGGGTTGAAAGTCTTGCCCACCCGCTCGGCCGATTCATTGACGGTCACGGCCGCTCGGCTCATGCGCTCCATGGCGTCCTGGGTGGCGGCCAGGGCGTTCAGTGCGGCGTCCCCCACCTGGCCGGCGCGGCGGTCCAGTTGCTGGCTCAGGCGGCGCAGGCTGGCGCTCACCGCCTCGATGTCCTTGAGTGCACGGCTCAGCTCCGGGCCTTCGATCAGGCGCCGCCCGGTGCTGGCGATGGCGGAGAGGTCACCGACCAGGCGTTTGATGTCCAGGCCATCCACCTGGTTGCGCAGGTCCTGGAAGGGCGTGGCCACGGTGGGGATCTGTACATAGCGGCTGGCTTCAACAGGGCTGCCCACGGTGGGCTTGTCGGGCCGGAAGTCCAGGTCCACATAGAGTTGACCGGTCAGCAGGCTTTGCAAGCCCAGCTGGGCCCGCAGGCCGCGCTCGACCAGGGCCTTGAGCGAGGTGGCGCCGCTGCCCGGCAGGCGCTCACCGCTGAAGTTGCCGATCATGTCGCGCTCCAGTTCGGCTTCCACCGGGATGGACACCGCATTGCTGGCGTTGTTGTACGCCACGCCGATGGCGCTGACATTGCCCAGGTGAACGCCGCGGAACACGACCGGCGCGCCGATCTGCAAGCCGTAGATGGAGCCGTGAAAGTACATCACCACGCGCTCCTTGCCGCCCAGCAGCTTGCCGCCAGCGATCACGAACACGGCGATGAAGAGCAGGATCAGGGCGGTGACGACGAACAGGCCCAGCAGGGCGGGGTGAGCGTGGCGTTTTCTCATGCGGGGCCTCCAGAGCTGTCGCCGCGGCGCAAAAACAAGCGCACCGCCTCGGGGCCGGTCTCGAGCAAACGGCGCGGGGCGTCGAGCGCGGTCATGGTTTTCTCCTTGGCGTCGAGAAACAGGGCGCGGTCGGCCACCGCAAAGATGCTGCTCAATTCATGCGTCACCAGCACGATGCTGGTGCCCAGATGATCGCGCAGATTGAGGATCAGTGCGTCGAGGCTTGCGGCGCTGAGCGGGTCCAGGCCGGCCGAGGGTTCGTCGAGAAAGAGCAGGGGCGGGTCCAGGGCCATGGCGCGGGCGATGGCGGCGCGTTTTTTCATGCCACCGCTGAGCGCGCTGGGCAACTCGTCAAAGGCCGCTTCCATGCCCACCAGGGCCAGCTTGAAGCGGGCCATCTGCTCGGCCGCGTCCTCGTCCAGCTCGCTGAACTCGGTCAGCGGCAGCATCACGTTCTCGCCCACCGTCATCGAACTCCAGAGCGCACCGCCCTGGAACATCACGCCGAACTGGCGGCGTAGCTGGGCCAGGGTGTCGTCGTCGGCCTCGGCCAGGTCTTGCTCGCCGTAGCGCACGCGGCCTGCGGCCGGCGTTTGCAGGCCGATCAGATGGCGCAGCAAGGTGCTTTTGCCACAGCCGCTGCCGCCCATCAGCACCAGGATCTCGCCGCGCTGCAGCTCGAAGCTGATGCCTTGCTGCAGCACGCGCCCGGGCACGGCCAGGGTCAGATCCTCGGCGCGGAGCAGGGGCGAGTTGGCTTGTGCCTGCGCGTCCATCACCAGCCCAGTCGCTGAAAGGCAATCGTCAAGGCCGATGCGGCGATGACGATCCAGATGATGGCCTGCACCACTGCGGCCGTGGTCGCTTCGCCCACCGCCTGGGCGCTGCGCCCGGCATGCAAGCCCTGGCGGCAGCCCGCCAGGGCCACCAGCACGCCGTAGACCGTGCCCTTGAGCAGGCCGATGCCGGCATGGGCCAGGGTGATGGCTTTGGAGCTGCGGTAGAGGTAGTCCAGCAATTCAACTTGGAAGATGCCCACGGCCACCAGCAGGCCGGCCAGCATGCCCACCACGGCCGCAAAAGTGGTCAGCAGGGGCGCCATCAAGGCCATGGCCAGCACCCGCGGCAGCACCAGGTGCTCGACCGGGTTCAGGCCCAGGGCGCGCAAGGCGTCGATCTCTTCATTGGCCTGCATGCTGCCCAGCTGGGCGGCAAAGGCGGCGCCGACCCGGCCGGCCAGCATGATGCCGGTCATCAGGGCCGCAATCTCGCGCACCACGCCGATGGTCACCAGATCGGCCATTAAGGCCTGCGCGCCCAGGCGCTGCAG
>JAIXSD010000389.1 GCA_027484885.1 Rubrivivax sp. | reverse complement strand
TGGCTGCGCCAGGGCGAGGTGCTGGGCTGCGTCAGCACGGTCAGCCAGGCGCTGCGCGGCTGCCTGGTGCAACCGCTGGGTGTGATGCGCTATGTGGCGGTGGCCAGCCCGGAATTTCTGCAGCGGCAACTGCCCGAGGGCCTGAACGAGGCCAATTTCGCCAGCACGCCCTTTTTGGTCTTCAACCGCAAGGACGACAGCCAGGTGCAGTGGGTGGCCAAGGCCTTCCAGGTGCAGTCACCGCGGCTGCAGGAGCGCTATGTGCCGTCCAGCGAGGCCTATGTGCGGGCCGTCTGCATGGGCTGGGGGGTGGGTGTGGCGCCGGAGCTGCAGGTGCGGCCGCTGTTGCAAAGTGGCGCCCTAGTGGCGCTGCGGCCGGAGTTGAGCGTGGATGTCACGCTGTACTGGCACCAGTGGAAGCTGGTTTCGGATCTGGCGCCGGCCCCCGCGCGGGTGGCGCTGCTGGATCAGATCGGTCAGGCCCTGGCGCGGGGTGCGCGCGCAGCCTTGAAATAAGACAGAAAACTCAGTCGCGGCCGGCGGCCGATGCGGCCAGGGCCACCGAGGCCACCATGGGCTTGGACTCCAGCAAGGCCAGGCGTTGCAGGCTTGGTTTCTTGCGATCCTGGATGGAGTGCGCCAGGCTCAGGGCGCACACCATGACCAGCGAGACCGTGCCCAGGGCCAGCCATTTCATCAAAAGTGCGTTCATAGGTGTTCTTGTAGCAGTGGCGTGTGACGCAGTTGGCATCACAGCGGGATCGGCAGAATAGCCATAAACCCGCCGCACGAACACCCATCTAAGGGGGGATGATCGGGTTTTCACCCTTTATCCCTCGATATGAAGTATGCAAAGGGAAATTTCACCTCCGCGGGAGCGTGTGGTTTTCCCAACTAGACCGCGAAGAGCACCCAGTTCGGGGATTCGTGGCCTGGGCAGATACAGCACACTGGAATCGCCCCTGCAGCATGACTGCACCCCCTGGATGTGCGAGGTTCGATATGCGATTCACCCCAGCTTTGCGCTTCTTCCGTCGCAACTCGACGCTCCCGCAGGAGCAGGACCCCGCCGACCTGGGCACCGCGTTTGGCATGGAAGCCAGCCTAGAGGATGGCGACGACTACCGCGCCAGCGTCAGCGAGATCGAGCTGGAGTCGCAGCGCTCCCGCGCCGCACTCGAATCCCCCCTGGCCTGGCTGTCCTCCAAACGCAACTGAACCTTGCGCGGGCTTCAGCGCACCAAGAGCACCGGCGTCGAGCAGTGCGCCATCACCTTGGTGGCCACGGATCCCAGCACCAAATTGCCGATCGCGCTGTGGCCATGTGAGCCCAGGACGAGCAGGTCGAACTTGCCCTTCTCGGCCGTGCTGGCGATCACATCGGCCGCCGGGCCCACCTTGTTGAGGAACTCGGCCGGCAGCTTCTGCTTGGCAAAGAAGGCACGCAAAGTCTTGAGCACCTTCTCGCCTTCATCGGCGTAGTAGCCCTTCAGCAACTCCTTGTCGAGCACCGCAGCCGCGCGCGGCGGCACGGCCGGCACGGCGTGCAGCACGGTGTATTGGTGGGCGCCACCCAACCACTCGTCATGCGCGGCCAGATAGGCCAGCATGCGCTTGGTGTAACTGCTTCCGTCAACGGCAACGAGGATCTTCATCAGGGCTCCTTCCGGGTTCATGGGCGCGGGACTGCATCGCGTGTTCGCAGTCTGACACAGGCCAAGCGCAAGGAACTGAGCCACATCAAGCTCAGGCCGAGAACACCTCGATCAGCATCTGGGGGTCAAACCGAGCCGGCTCACCCTTGCGGGCATGGCCGCGGGCATTGCAGATGACGCGCGTGGCGCCGTTCGCATGCTCAAAACGGTAGTCGTTCTGGCAGTGCAAATGCCCGTGCAACCACAGGCGCGCGCCTGGCAACAAGGCTTCATCGTCATTGCAAAAGCTGGCCGTGCCCGGCTGCTTGCCGTAACGCGGATCGGCGCTGCGCAAGCTGGGGGCGAAATGGGTGACCACGACCGTGGCATCCCAGGCCGCCGCCTCACTGGCGTCGATTTCGCCCAGGCTGAGCTGCTGGGCCAGCCATTCGCGGCAGCGCAAGCCCTGCTCGCGAACGGCGGCCGCATCAAAGCTCGCTCCATTGCGGCTGGCGCCCATGACCCGCTGAAAGTAGCTGGCAGCCCGCATGGCGCGCTCGCGCTGCGCCGGGCCAAAGGTGTCGAAGTCACTCCAGCGCGTGCTGCCGAGAAAGCGCACGCGGCGGCCGGCGGCATCGTTGCGAATGCAGGCACTGTCATCGAGCAGGGTGAAACCCAGCTCGGCCGACAAGGTCTGCAAGCCCAAGCGGGCTTGATCGACATCGCGGCCGTCATACTCGTGATTGCCAGGCACAAAAATCACTGGCACGGGCCAGTCGCGGAAGCGGCGCAAACCCTCCCAGCGGCTGTCCACATCTCCGGCCAGGATCAGCAGATCAGCGCCGGGGGCGGGCTCAGGATCGAAGGCTTCCGTCTCCAGATGGAGATCGGACAGCAGTTGCAGGCGCATGGCGGCTGCGCCCTCTCAGCAGCGCGGCGCCACGCTCAGTTGGCGCCGTGGCACTGCTTGTACTTGCGACCGGAACCGCAGTGGCAGGGGTCGTTGCGGCCCAGCTTGGGGCCTTCGCGGCGCAGGGTTTCGACGCGGTAGCGCTGCTCTTCGGTCAGGTCGCGCAAATCGGCCACGGTGACCACCAACTCTTCGATCGCCTCATCCAGGTCCTTGAGCGGGTGCTCGCGGTCCAGGGTGGCGACCACTTCTTTCTCTTCCGCCGTTTCAGCCGGCAGGTGGCGGTACAGGCGGGCCAGGGCCGTCATCACGGCATCGTCGGGCATGTCGGCCAGATCGGGGAAGCACAGGGTGGCGTGCTGGAAGCCAGCCACCCAGGGCATCAGGGTGCGCGAGATCAGGCTCATGCCGGCATAGGTGGCGCGGGCCTGCGCGTCTTCGGCGCTTTCGCCCTCAGGCGCAGCTTCTGCCACTGCCTCAGCGTCTTCGCCCTCAGCCGGTTCTTCCAGATCAAGCACAACCGGGTCGAACCAACCGTCTTCCACCATGCTCTTGTTCAGCGCGGTGTAGCGGCGCTCCACCAGCTCGCGGATGCGGGCCAGCCAGCTGGCGTCGACCTCTTCGGGCAGCACGCCACCGTCGTAATCGAAGATATTGGGCAGCCACTCCTCGATGTCAATCATGCGGGGCTGCACCAGCACGCCGCAGAGGTAGCCGTCCAGCATGGAGGCGTCTAGGGCCTGCAGCGGGGCGGGGGTGGTGGCGAGAAGTTCGTCGAGTTCGGCGAACTCGGTGTCGGTCAGATCGATGCTCATGACCCGATTGTCGCCGCAGTGGCCTCCTGCGCAAGCACGCCCGCGGCCTGCGCGCGCCGCGCCGCCTCGATCAAGCGCTCGCGCAACCAGTTCTCAGCGCTGCGCCCTTCGCTGCGCAGATGCCAGAGCATGTCCACATGCACCCGCGACAGCGGCACGGGCAAGGGGCGCTCGATCAACTGGCTGCGGTAGCCGGTGGCCTCGACAAAGCTGGCCGGCAGCACGGTCAGCAAATCCGACTGCGCGACCACCCGGCCCGCGGTGAAGAACTGGTTGACCGTCAGCACGATGCGCCGGCTGCGGTTCATGGCGCTCAAAGCTTCGTCCACAAAGCCATGCGGCCGGCCGGAGAAGCTGACCAGCAGATGATGGGCGGCGCAGTAGGCGTCCAAGTCCAGCGCCTGTTCCGCCAACGGATGGCCGCGCCGCATGACGCAGACATACTCGCTGTCGTAGAGCCGGTGTTGGCGGATCACCGACTGGCTGCCTTGGGCACGAAGCGCCGCCACCGCGCCCGGGAAGTAGCCCACCGCCACGTCGGCCTCGCCCTGATCGAGCAAGGCGCGCGGATCGCGAGTCGTCAGCGGCAGCACATGGACATTGGCCAAGGCGCGCGCCTGCTCAAGCTGCGCCACCAGAGGCGGCAAAAGCAAGGCCGCCGTGGCATCGGCCATGGCGATGCGGAAGGTGTAGTCCTCCCGCTCGGGCTCGAATTCACCGGGTGCCAGCAAGGCCTGCAGGCGCTGCAGGATCAGGCGCACTTCGGGCCACAAGCCTTCGGCCCGCGAGGTCGGCTTCATGCCAAAGGCCTGGCGAACGAACAGGTCCTCGCCCATGGCCTCGCGCAAGCGCTTGAGCGCATGGCTGACCGCCGGCTGGGTCATGGACAGGCGCTGCGCCGCCCGGGTCAGGCTTTGTTCGGCCATCACCGCATCAAAGACCCGGAGCAGATTCAGATCGAGATGGCGGAAATTCATGGCGGCGCGAGGAGCTCCAAGATATATGACTTGTTTATATCTTCAATTCCAACAATTCATTGGCAATCGCACTAGGGTTTACCCGACAATCACGCATCGGTTCAAAAAACCACCCAACAGGAATTGCCATGAGCATCGCGACCCAAACTTTCGGCCTCCCCGCACGTCAGAACCTGCGTCAAAACGTGCGTCATGGCGGCACCTTCACCGCCATCGGCGCCCGCGTCTGGCTGCGCCTGATTGAATCCGTCAAGGCCCGCATGGCCGCTGCTGCCGAAGCCCGCGCCCAGCGCGAACTGCTGGCCCTGGCCGACTTCTACCAGGACAGCATGCCCACGTTTGCCGCCGAACTGCGTGCCGCCAACTGCCGCCGCTGATCCGGCTTTGGCAGCTCCACGCTGCCTACGGACGTAAAAAAGCCCGCTTCTGCGGGCTTTTTGCTTTCTGGCCCGGCCCTTGCCGCTTGCGCGGCAAGAACCTGGTTCAAAGATACATCACTCGGCGGCCAGGCGCGCTTCGATCTTGGCCTTGGTGGCGGGCAGCTCGGCCGGCAGGTGGTAGGCCAGTTGAGCGAACAGCTCTTCATGCAGGCCCAGCTCAACGGCCCAGGCGGCCTTGTCGATGTGGGTGGTGATGTTGAACTGTTCCTGGCTGAAATCCAGGCCTTGCCAGTTGATGTCCTGGTAGCGCGGCGTGACGCCGAAGGCGTGTTCCTCGCCCTGGCCCTTGCCTTCGACGCGGTCCAGCATCCACTTCAACACGCGCATGTTTTCGCCGTAGCCGGGCCAGACAAACTTGCCGTCGGCGCCCTTACGGAACCAGTTGACGCAGTAGATGGCCGGCAGCTTGGCACCGGATGACTGCAGCTTCTTACCCATGTCCAGCCAATGCTGGAAATAGTCGCTCATGTTGTAGCCCATGAAGGGCAGCATGGCGAAGGGATCGCGGCGCACCACGCCTTGCTGGCCGGCGGCGGCAGCAGTCGTTTCCGAGCCCATGGTGGCGGCCATGTAGACGCCTTCCACCCAGTCACGGGCTTCAGTCACCAGAGGCACCGTGGTCGAGCGGCGGCCGCCGAAGATGAAGGCATCGATGGGCACGCCGGCTGGGTTGTCCCAATCGGCGTCGAGCGCCGGGTTGTTGACGGCCGAGACGGTGAAGCGGGCGTTCGGGTGCGCGGCCTTGGCGCCGGTTTCCTTGGCGATGGCCGGGGTCCAGTCATTGCCTTGCCAGTCGATCAGATGCGCCGGCGGGGTGTCGGTCATGCCTTCCCACCAGACATCGCCGTCGTCGGTCAGGCCGACGTTGGTGAAGATCACGTTCTTGTTCAGGCTGGCCATGCAATTGAAGTTGGTCAGCGTGTTGGTGCCGGGGGCGACACCGAAGTAACCGGCTTCAGGATTGATGGCGTAGAGGCGACCATCGGCACCGGGTTTGATCCAGGCGATGTCGTCACCGATGGTGGTGACCTTCCAACCATCGAACGCGGCCGGTGGGATCAGCATAGAGAAATTGGTCTTGCCGCAAGCGCTGGGGAAGGCGGCGGCGAAGTGGTACTTCTTGCCCGCAGGCGAGGTCACGCCCAGGATCAGCATGTGTTCGGCCAGCCAACCTTGGTCGCGGCCCATGGTAGAGGCGATGCGCAAGGCAAAACACTTCTTGCCGAGCAAGGCGTTGCCACCGTAGCCCGAACCGTAGGACCAGATTTCACGGGTTTCCGGGAAGTGGACGATGTACTTGGTTTGGTTGCACGGCCACTTCACATCGGCCTGGCCTGCCTGCAGCGGCGCGCCGACGGTGTGCACGCAAGGCACGAAAGTGCCATCCTGGCCCAACACGTCCAGCACGGCACGCCCCATGCGGGTCATGGTGCGCATATTCACGGCCACGTAAGGGCTGTCTGACAGCTCGATGCCGATGTGGGCAATGGGCGAGCCGATCGGGCCCATGCTGAAGGGCACGACGTAGAGTGTGCGGCCGGCCATGGCGCCTTTGAACAAGGCCTTGTCACCGGTCTGCAGCAGGCTGCGCATCTCGGCGGGGTCCATCCAGTTGTTGGTCGGGCCGGCGTCTTCCTTCTTGGCCGAGCAGATGTAGGTGCGGTCTTCCACGCGCGCCACATCGCTGGGGTCGCTGCAGGCGAGGTAGCTGTTGGGGCGCAGAGCCGGATTGAGTTTCTTGAAGGTACCGGCGGCGACCAGCTGGGCGCAGAGGCGGTCGTACTCTTCTTCAGAGCCGTCGCACCAGTACACATCCTTGGCCTGGGTCAGTGCAGCGACCTCGGCCAC
>JAIXSD010000407.1 GCA_027484885.1 Rubrivivax sp. | reverse complement strand
TAATGGGCGCTCAACTTCAGCGCATTGTCGAAGCTGACGCCACGGGCGTCGAAGCGGCCCAGCGCGCCTTCGGTGCTGGCATCCACCGTGGTGACCAGCACGCTCAGGTCATGCAGACCACTGAGCTTGCGGTAGGCACGCAAGCACACCACGGCGCGCAGCGGCAGCCCAGCGCGATCGACAAACTCCTCCTTGCAAAACGGCGCAGTGCGGTCCTTGTCATCTCGGCCCAGGCGTTCGTTGCGGAAGCTGCCCGAGTACTGCTTGGCAAAGCGGATAGCGCCGAGCTTGGCGCCGTCGTAGGCCTCGTGCGACATGTCGAGGTAGCCGGTCTGCATGGCATCGCTGACAAAAACGGCGTGCTCCATTCGGCATTGCGAGCGTTGGAACTCCAGGCCCTTGGTGTCAGCCGGCGTGCCGCGGCCCCAGCAACGCATGAACTGCTCCTGCGGCACCGGCAGCTGGTAGCGGCTGTGACCGGCCGAGGCCCAGGGCTGGGCCACGAAACGCGTCACCAGCTCATCTTGATAACGCAGCAGCTGCTCGCGCAGGCGCGGCCAGGCCGGCGCACTCAGGGGTTTGGCCGTGCGGCTGCGCTCGAAGAGCTGACGCGCAAACTCACCGGGCACCAGAAAGCTCATCTGCTGGGCAAAGAACATGGCCGAGACATTGACGCCGACCACGCGCCCGTCTTCGTCCACCACCGGGCCACCGCTCATGCCCGAGTTGATGCTGCCGGAGTAGTAAATCAGCGGATCGAAGCTGCGCTCGACCAAGCCGTTGAAATTGCCCTCGACCACGGCAAAAGCCACATCGTGCGGGTTGCCCATCGAGTAGATGCGGTCGCCCTTGGCCAGTGGCCGGTCGGCCGGACGGAAGCTCAAAGCGCCCCGCCCTTTCAAGGCGCCAGCGGGCGCGCGCAACAGGGCCAGATCGCGGCGCACATCGAAGTCCAGCAGCTCCAGCTGCCCCTCCTGCCCTTCGGTCGTGGCGTAGCGCAGGCGATAACGCTCAGGCTCCAGGGCAAACTGGCTGATCACGTGGTAGTTGGTCAGCACATGGCCGTCTTCGCTGACCAGGAACCCTGAGCCCACCGAAGCCTGGCTGTCCTGGGTCTTGAGCAAGGTGCGGATCTGCAGCAGTTGCGCACGCGTGCCCTCGTAAACACGGCGGGCCGTGGCCGACACGGCGGCCGGCGCGGAAGCGGCAGCTGCCGCCGGTGCAGGCGCGGCCGAACTGGCCGGCGCGGCCCCGACAGGCGCGAGTGCCGCGCTCAAGAGCCAAGCGGCCGGCAACAGCATCAAGAGACGCCGGGCTGGCTTGTGAAGACATCGGAACAAGTGGAACCTCCCAAGGTTCAGAGAAGCGGCGATGCTAGCCGGTTTGCGTCAACCGGCAGGGGCGGAACACCCCGGGGTCGGCATAGAAATCCGCGTTTTCATTGGCCGGCCACCAGCCGGGCACGCCCAGCACCGGCAGCGGCACAAAGGGCTTGCGCTGCAGGAACTCGGGCGCCAGCCAGGGGCCGCTCGCGTCTTGCGCATCGGCCGCCTCGGGCAGGATCAGCACATGGGCGCAGATGGGCTTGCGCGGCTGCAGCAGCTTTTCCATCAAGGCGTGGCCCAGCACCTGCAACCGCGCCTGGGCCCAGAGCGGGCGCAGACGGCCAAACATCACCGTCCAGTCACGCTCGCGCAAGGCCGCCAGCAGCGGCTCGGGCGCCTGCAAAAAGACGGCGTTCTCGTCCAGCAGGGTCAGGGCATCGCGCAGCGGACCGCGCCGGGCCTGCACGCCGCCGCTCTCGGTCAAGGCTTGCAGATGAAGGGCATTGAGCCGGGTCTTGAGCCCTGGCCAGTGCAGCCAGACCAGGCCGTTGAACAAATCATGGGCGTTGTCGCGCGTGGGCACACAGGCGCTGCGGTGGATGAAGGCCTCGTAGGCCTCGCCCTCGGGCAGATCGTCCTGAGCCACAAAGCGCAGCGGGCCGGACTCGAGCAAGATCGGTGGTCCGGCGCGCAGCTGGGCATTGAGCGCCTCGGCCACGCGGGCACCGGCGGAGAGGTCGGCCGCCAGCGCCAGCCCGCGCGAGCGATAAGGCGCCAGCCAGGGCGCGGACCAATCGATGCCGAAATCCAGCGCCGAACTCAGAGCAGTTTCCAGCCCAGGGTTTCGCCGCCACGCAGGGGCTTGAGCTCGGCCGCGCCGAAAGGCACGGCGCTGGGCAGGGTCCATTCCTGCTTGACCAGGGTGACCTGGCCGCTGTTGCGCGGCAGGTTGTAGAAGTCGGGGCCGTTGAAGCTGGCAAAAGCCTCCAGCTTGTCCAGCGCGCCCATGGCTTCAAAAGCCTCGGCGTAGAGCTCCAGGGCCGAGAGCGCGGTGAAGCAGCCGGCGCCGCAGACCGAGTTTTCCTTCATCTGCGAGGCATGGGGCGCGCTGTCGGTGCCGAGGAAGAACTTCTTGCTGCCAGAGGTGGCGGCCTCGATCAAGGCACGGCGGTGCAGCTCGCGCTTGAGCACGGGCAGGCAGTAGTAGTGCGGGCGCAGGCCGCCGGTGAAGATGGCGTTGCGGTTGTAAAGCAAGTGCTGAGGCGTCAGCGTGGCGGCAGTGAAATCGTCCGCGCTGGCCACATAGTCAGCTGCTTCCTTGGTGGTGATGTGTTCGAACACCACCTTGAGCTCGGGCATGTCGCGGCGCAGGGGCTGCATCACACGGTCGATGAACACCGCCTCGCGGTCGAAGACATCGATCTCGGGATCGGTCACCTCGCCATGCACCAGCAGCAGCAGGCCGGCGCGCTGCATGGCCTCCAGGGTCTTGTAGGTCTTGCGGATGTCGGTCACGCCGGCATCGCTGTTGGTGGTAGCGCCAGCCGGATACAACTTGAGGGCAACGACGCCAGCGTCCTTGGCGCGCTCGATCTCCTCGACCGGGGTCAGATCGGTCAGGTACATGGTCATCAAGGGCTGGAAGTCCAGGCCCTCGGGCACCGCGGCCAGAATGCGCTCGCGGTAGGCGATCGCCTGCGCAGCCGTGGTCACCGGCGGGCGCAGATTGGGCATGATGATGGCCCGGGCGAACTGACGGGCTGTGTAGGGCAGCACGCTTTGCAAGGCCGCCTCGTCACGAACATGCAAATGCCAGTCATCGGGCCGGGTGATACTCAAGGTCTGAGCCGCCGCCGAGACGGTGGCAGACGAAGAGGAAGCTGAAGGAGTGGAGGAGGAAGTTGTGTGCGCCATGCCCGTGATTGTCCCAAATCCTGCCCGGCGTGCCGAGCATGCCGCCGCGGCGTCTTGAAGGCCCTGCCCCATGTCGCAGCACCGCGCAACTGATCCCGAGCTGCAGCGCAGCTACAACCTGCTCGACCAGGGCAAGCTGGGCGAAGCCCGCCGCCTGGCCCAGCAATGCCTGGAGCGCGCCCGCGAGGCCGGCGACGAGCTCGCCAGCAGCCGCGCCGCCATTGCGCTCGGCCTGATTGCCGCCTACGACTCGCGCCACGAAGAGGCCATGCAGTGGCTGCTGCCCCATGTGCCGGTGCTGGAGGCGACCGAGGCCCGCAAGGAACTGTGCCGCGCCTACAGCGTGCTGGGCTTTTCGCTCGGCGTGCTGGGCGACCCGGAGCGCGGCCTGGAGTGGGCCAGCAAGGCCTTGGCCCTGGCCGAACAGCAACAGTCCTCGCGTGAACTGGTGCGCGCGCAGCTGAACCGAGCCGTGCTCTTCAACCAGATGGGCGACTGGCAGCGCGCCGAGCTGAGCCTGCGCGCCGGCATCGAGGAGGCGCAAGGCCATGGCTACGGGCCCTCGGCCACGGCCGGCCTGTCCAACCTGGCAGAGATCCACCTGAGCCAGGCCCTGCGCTGCCGCGAGCGCCACGACGACGCCGGCGCGGCGCGCCACGCCCAGGATGCCGGCCATTGGTACGAGCGGGCCATCGAGTCCTGCATCATCCATGGCCTGGACAACATCCTCGGCGAGGCCTACGCCAAGCTGGCCCGCGCCCAGGTGCTGCAAAGCCAGATGGCGGGTGTGCCCGGTCTGCTGCAGCGGGCGGCCGGCCTGTCCAGCGAGAGCCCGGTGCTGCGCGCCGAGATCAGCCTGACCCAGGGCATGGCCGCCGCCGAAAGCGGCCGCGAGCAGGATGCCCGCCACGCGCTGGAACATGCGCTGCACATCGCCCAGGAATGCCACGAACCCGATCTGGTGCACCAGGTCTTGTTCGAGCTCAGCCATCTGGAGCGCAGCTACGGCCATCTGCAGGCCGCGCTGCAACGCTTCGAGGAACGCCACCATCTGATGATGGAGCATTTCAAACGCCGCCTGCGCATGGTGGCACGCAGCGCCGAGGTCTGGGCCGAGGCGGAGCAAGCCCGGCTGGCGGCGCGCGCCGCCATCGAGCGCGAGGCCGAGCTGATCCGCAGCCAGAACGAGCTGCTGGCCCGCGCCGCCCAGCTGCAGCAGGACGCCATGTGCGATGGCCTGACCGGCCTGCTCAACCGCCGCGGCCTGGAGGCCCAGGCCCGCACGCTTTGGGGCCCGGGCCAGGGCGACAGCCCGCTGAGCCTGGCCGTCATCGACGCCGACCATTTCAAGCGCATCAACGACGACTGTGGTCACGCCACCGGCGATGCCGTGCTCAAGCAGCTGGGCCAGCTGTTGCAGCAAGACATCCGCGCCAGCGATGTGCTGGCGCGCATGGGCGGCGAGGAGTTTGTGCTCGTGCTGCCTGACCGCACGCTGGAAGACGC
>JAIXSD010000718.1 GCA_027484885.1 Rubrivivax sp. | reverse complement strand
CGCGAGCAATGCGTTAAGCAACGACATTGATCTAACTCAAGTGGAATCGATTTCAATCAGCCGGGCAAGCGCATAACTGTGCGCTATTGCACGCCTTTTCCTCGCGAACGAAAGGGCAAAGCAGAGCAGGCTTTGCATCGGGGCATAAAGCGCACACTCGCCTGCGGGCGGACGTCAGCTCAATTCACCGGTTTGGAGCCGCCACAGCGCGGCATAGGCCCCGCCGCGCGCCAGCAACTGCTCATGCGTGCCGCTCTCGACGATGCGGCCGCGCTCCAGCAGGTGGATGCAATGGGCCTGGCGCACGGTGGACAGGCGGTGGGCGATGACCAGGGTGGTGCGGCCCTGGCTGACCACGTTGAGCGAGCGCTGGATGGCGGCCTCGGTCTCGTTGTCGACAGCGCTGGTCGCTTCGTCGAGGATCAAGAGCGGCGGGTTCTTGAGGATGGCGCGGGCCAGGGCCAGGCGCTGGCGTTGGCCGCCGCTGAGCTTCTGGCCGCGCTCACCGACGCGGGTGGCAAAGCCCAGGGGCAGGCGTTCAATGAACTCCAGGCTTTCGGACAGGCGCGCGGCCTCATGGATCTGTGCATCGCTGGCCTCGGCCATGCCGTAGGCGATGTTCTCGGCAATCGTGCCGTCGGTCAGAAAGCTGTCCTGCGCGACGTAGCCGATGCAGCGACGCAGGTCTTGCAGGTTCAGCTCGGAGATCGGCCGGCCATCGAACAGGATGCGGCCTTGCTGCGGCTCGTAAAAACGCAGGAGCAGCTTGACCAGGGTGGACTTGCCCGAGCCGGTGCTGCCAACAAAGGCCACGGTCTGGCCGGCCGGCACCTCCAGGCTCAGGTCCTGCAGCGTGGGCTGCTCGGCGTAGGCAAAGCCGACGTTCTCGAAGCGCAGCGCTGCGCGCGCCTGCGCCACCGGGAAATGCTCGCCCTCGTAGGCAATGCGAATGGGCGTGTCCAGCAGTCCCAGGGCGCGCTGGGTGGCGGCCATGGAGCGCTGGTACATATCGGCCACCTCGGCCAGGCGGGTCATGGGCCAGAGCAGGCGCTGGGTCAGGAAGACCAGCACCGAGTAGGCGCCGACGGCCAGCTCGCCGTGAATCGTCAGCCAGCCGCCGTAGACCAGGGTCGCGGTGAAGCCGGCCAGGATGCCCATGCGGATCACCGGCGTGATGGCCGAGCTCAGGCGAATCGCGCGGGCGTTCGACTCCAGATAGCCCTGGCTGGCCTGGGCGATGTGGTCGGCCTCCAGCTTCTCGGTGGCAAAGGCCTTGATGGTGGCCAGGCCCAGCAGGTTGTTGTTGAGCCGGGCCGAGACATCACCGGCCGCCTCGCGCACCTCGGCATAGCGGGGCGCCAGGCGCTTCTGGAACCAGAAGGTGCCGAACAGAATCGCCGGCACCGGCAGCAGGGCAATCAGGGCCAAGCCCGGCTGCAGGGCAAAGAACACGGCGCTGACCATCAGCGAGGAGCAGACCACCTGGATGATCTGGTTGGCGCCGCCGTTGAGGAAGCGCTCGAGCTGGTTGATGTCGTCATTGAGGATGGACATCAGCGAGCCGGTGCGCTGATTTTCGAAGTAAGCCAGCTCCAGCTTTTGCACATGGCCGTAGCAGTCCTGGCGCAGCTCATGCTGGATGTTCTGAGCCAGGCCGCGCCATTTCACTTCCAGCAAGAACTCGAACCAGGATTCACCCATCCACACCAGCATGTTCAGCGCACCGAGGAAGAGCAGCTGCTGCCAGGTGTCGGTGATGCCCACACCAACCAGGATGTTCTTGGCCAGAAAGCTCTGCTCGCCGCGCACCACCACATCGACCGCGGCGCCGATCAGCACCTCGGGCAGGATGTCGAAGAATTTGTTGAGGATGGAGTAGAGCGTGGCCGCGCGGATCTCGCGGCGGTGGCCCTGGGCATAGGCGAGCAGGCGTTTCAGAGGATGCATGGGAGGGGCGTGGAATGGAGTGGAAGGGCGGGGCTTCAGACCGAAGCTGGACGCAGATGCGGCTGTTCGCCGCTGCGCCACTCGAAGAGGATCTGGTCATGCCACTCGCCCTGTATGCACATGCTTTGCGCTGAGCGGCCGTAGGGCGTGAAGCCATTGCGCTCGAGCACGCGCACGGAGCCAAGATTGCCGGCACGCGCCACAGCCTCGATGCGCCAAAGGCCCAGTGTCTGCCTCGCGTGCTGCAGCACCTGGGCCACCGCCTGCGTGGCCAGGCCACGGCCCTGCCAGGGCTCGCCCATGCGATAGCCCAGCTGGGCACGGTTGAAATGCTGGCGCTGCACCGCCGTCAGATTGATGCGACCGACGATCTCGCCGCCCAGTTGCAGCACAAAGCCATAGGCCTGGTCGGCCAGGCGCTGCACGCGCGCCTCCTCCAGCGAGGCCTGCACAGCCTCCAGCCGGTAGTAGCCCGGCGCACGGGCATTGATGCGCGCTTCAAAAAAGGCGCGGTGCTGCAGCTCGAAGGCCAGCAAGGCGGCTGCATTCACGTCTTCGAGCGGGAGCAGGGTCAGGTGATCGGGGTCCATGGCGTGCACTCTAGCAAGCACAGGGCCTGAGCCGTTTGGATCAGGGCGCACAGCGGCGGCATTCATGGCGGCGTCATCGCTGGCTTTCATGCTCGCGGCTTCTTTCTTCTTTGAACAACCTTCTGGAACTCCTCCCCATGAAAGCCTCCGTCCTGAGCCTTGCCGTCCTGCTGAGTCTGGGCACCGCCCTGCCCGCCCAGGCCTGGAACACCTTGAGCGGCGACGCACCCGTCGTCATCGGCCACCGCGGCGCCTCGGGCTATCGCCCCGAGCACACGCTGGAAGCCTACAGCCTGGCCATCGCCCAGGGCGCCAACTTCATTGAGCCCGATCTGGTCATGACCAAGGACGGCGAACTGTTGGCCCGCCACGAGCCCCTGCTGGCCCGCGTGGACCTGAATGCCGACGGCAGCATCAAGCTCGTCAACGGTGCGCCGGTGCTGAACCGCACCGACAGCAGCACCAATGTCTGGGAACTGAGCAAGTACGCCAACCGTCTGACGGTCAAGACCGTGGACGGCCAAAAGGTCGGCGGCTGGTTCGCGGAAGATTTCACCGCTGCCGAGATCCGCAGCGACATCCGCGCCCAGGAACGCCTGCGCGATCTGCGCACCGGCAACAACAGCTACAACAACCAGTTCGTGATCCCGACCTTGCAGGAAGTGATCAACCTGGCCAAGGCCAAGTCCATCGAGACCGGTCGCACCATTGGCATCTATCCCGAGACCAAGCACCCGACTTACTTCAAGAGCTTCACCGATGCCAACGGACTGAAGCGCATGGAAGACAAGCTGGTCGAGACCCTGCACGCCAACTACGGCAACGACCGCAACGCGCCGGTGTTCATCCAGTCCTTCGAAGTCGGCAATCTGCAGTACATCAACGGCAAGACCGACATCCGCATCGCCCAGCTGCTCAACGGCAGCGGCAACCCCTTTGACGACACCCGCAGCTACGCCGAACTGGCTTCGGCCGCCGGCCTCGATTTCATCAAGACCTACGCCGACGGCGTGGGCTCCAACACCAACTTGATGATCCCCCTGGTGGGCGGCCGCCT
>JAIXSD010000675.1 GCA_027484885.1 Rubrivivax sp. | reverse complement strand
TTGCCCGGGTAGCCGCGCAGCTGGCCACGGTCCAGCTCGACGATGCGATTGGCCACGTTGTCCAGGAAAGCGCGGTCGTGGGTGATCAGCAGCAGCGAGCCCTTGAAATCATTGAGCAGACCTTCGAGCCAGGTGATGGCGTCCAGGTCCAGGTGGTTGGTGGGTTCGTCCAGCAGCAGCACATCGGGCTGGGCGACCAGGGCGCGGCCCAGGGCCACGCGCTTCTTCAAACCACCCGAGAGCGAACCGACCAGGCGCGAGCCATCCAGGCCCAGGCGCTGCAAGGTTTCATCCACGCGCTGCTCCCAGGTCCAGCCACCGATGTGTTCGATGCGCTCGCCCACCCACTCGAGATCGTCGTTGGGGTCATGGATTTCGTAGCGCTCGCGCAGGGCCTTGGCCTCGGCCACGCCCTCGCTGACCACGTCGAAGATGGTGGCCTCGGGCCGCAGCAGTGGTTCCTGCGGCACATAGACGCTGGTCAGGCCTTGCTGCAGCTGCAACAGCCCGTCATCGAGTTTCTCGATTTGAGCCAGCACTTTGAGCAGGGACGATTTGCCGGTGCCATTGCGGCCAATGAGGCCGACGCGCTCACCCATTTCGAGCGAGAAAGAAGCGCCATCCAGCAGCGGCACATGGCCGAACGCGAGATGGGCATTGGAGATGGATAGGACTGCCATGGCGCGCATTGTCCCCGATGGGCGAGGCCGGCCCCGAAACGGGACAGCCCGCTTGTGGCGGGCGCAGCGCAGTTGCTGGTTTCCCCTCCCCTTGATCCGGTGGGGCCCCCAGGGATTTCATGGGTTTGTCATCTCGAGGGAGCGGGTACAAGGGAAACACGTGCAGTCCTGCACACTTTCAACAACGCGCAGGACCGCCGAAGACTTTGCCGAGCGAACGCCGCGCGGCCTCTCAACAACGCTTTTGAGGAGTTTCCATGTCTGCACGTTCCCTGTTTGCCCGCGCCCTGGTGCCGGCCGTGATCGCCGCCCTGGCTGCCGGCAATGCTGCCGCCGCCGAGTTGAACGAAGGCTTCGACAGCGTCCTGCCCGCCGGCTGGAGCCAAAAGAACAACAGCGCACCCTTGGGCAACACCAACTGGTTCCAAGGCAATGCCACCGTCTTCACCTCGTACTCGGGTGCGGCCAACTCCTACATCGGCGCCAACTTCAACAACACGGCCGGCGCTGGCGAAATCAGCAACTGGCTGATCACCCCGACCCTGAGCTTCAACAACGGCGACACCCTGACCTTCTGGAGCCGCAGCGTCACCGATTCGCTCTACCCCGATCGCCTGGAAGTGCGCTTCAGCAATGTCGGCGGCACCGATGTCGGCAACACCGACACCAGCGTCGGCAGCTTCACCACCTTGCTGCTGAGCATCAACCCGAATCTGGAAGTGGGCGGCTACCCCGGTGAGTGGACCCAGTACAGCGCCACCATCAGCGGCCTGAGCGGTGCCACCAACGGCGCCATCGCCTTCCGCTACACCGTGAACTCGGGCGGCCCCTCTGGTGACAACTCCGACTACATCGGCATCGACAGCGTCAGCATCACCGCCGCCGTGCCGGAACCCAGCACCTACGCCCTGATGGCCCTGGGCCTGGGCGCCATCGGCCTGCGCCGCCGCAAGCAGCTGCAAGACCGCTGATCGCGCGGCAGCCTGAGCCTGCCAAGCAAGAACGCCCCGCTCTGCGGGGCGTTTTCATTGGGCGACAGCCGCTGATGCGCGCGCCGTCGCTCAGGCCTGCAGCTCGACCCGGTTGCGCCCCCCGGCCTTGGCGCGGTAGAGCGCCCGGTCGGCGCGGCCAAACAGGCGGTCCGCGTGATCGCCGGACTGCCACAGGGCCACGCCGATGCTGGCGCTGCGCACGCCGGGCTCGGGTGAAGCCAGGTCGGTGGCCAGCACCGCGCGCAAGGCTTCGGCCTGCGCCAAGGCTTGCGTGGCATCGGCGGCGGCCAGCATCACGGTGAACTCTTCGCCACCGTAGCGGTAGGCACGCCCTTGGGCCGGCAGCTGCATGCGCAGGCGTGCGGCGAACTGGCGCAGTGCGGCATCGCCAGCGCGGTGACCATGCTGGTCGTTGAAGGCCTTGAAGTGGTCGATGTCGATCATCAGCACCGCGAACGATCGCCCCGACTGCGTGGCCGCATTCAGGGCCTGGCTCATGTCCTCGTCGAGGGCTCGGCGGTTCGCCAGGCCGGTCAGGCCATCGGTCAGCGCCAGCTCACGCACCACCTGCTCGGCGCGCATCTTGCACATCAGCAGGAAGCCCAGGCAGCAGATCACCAGATAGACAAAGCTGAAGACAAACACCGGCTGCTGCCAGCCGCTGCTCAGGTCGAGGTAATCGGGCCGGGCTGCGCCCAGGGCCAGCAAGAGCGCACGCGCCGGCAGGACCAGGCCCATCAACAAATGCGCCAGCGCCACCAGGCCCTGTACCCGCGCCAGCCCAGCCGACGCCGGATTCGAGGCCGGGCCGTGCCGCAAACGCCAGAGCACGCGGGCGTTGAGCAGCTGCAGCAGGCCATAAACAAAGCCATTGAAGATGGTGGCGCCCACATAGCGGCCACCAAAAACCGTGCCGACCACGGTGACAGCCAGGCCCATCAAAAACAAGGGCGGCCAGCGCCAGCGCAGGCCGAGAAACTGCCGGATGGCCACGAACAGCAAGGCCACGCTGAACGCCCCCAGGGCATTGGCCACCCCGCCGGACAGCCAGGCTGGCAAGTGGCCCGCGCCCGCCAGCAGGGAGTAGGCCAGCCCCTCGGCCGCGATGCCCCAGGTCCAGCAACGCAAACCATTGGCCTCGTCCGCCACGCCGCGCGCCAGCCACAACATCACGGCGATGGTGACCAACAGGGCCGTCTGGGCCAGGAACAGGGTGCGAAGGTCCACAGCGGGCGATGGAAGGCAGTCAGTCAGGCAAGCGAGCAGGCAGAGAACCCGGAGGGTGAATCCAAGCCATAGGCGTCAGCAAGGCGCCCGCAAGGCCCGCCATCCTAGCCGCCTGATGCCGGCGCCATCGTCTGAATTGCGCGCACTGCGCTCGAACTCGAGGTTTGCGTGCGCCAGCGCACGGCGCAGCAGCCCGGTGGCCGCGCATGCTCGGGCCTCAATTCACCCCGGGGTTGACTCCAGCCCCATTCAGCGAGGTCACCCCATGTCCAAAGGTCAACGCGGCAACAAGGAAGTCAAGAAGCCCAAGCAAGCGGCCCATGCGCCGGCCAAGCCCAGCGATTCGCCGGCCTTGTCGGCCCTGGTGCCGCCGGCACCCCAGCGCGCCGAGATGGGGCGTAAAAAGCCCTGAGCGCTGCAACGAGCTGCTCAGGGCGCAGCGCGCGGGATCAAGCGCACAGCTGACGGGCGTGGTGGCGCAGGTGCTCGTCCACGAAGCTGGCAATGAAGTAGTAGCCGTGGTCGTAGCCGGCATGGCGGCGCAGGGTCAGGTCTTGCCCGGCCACGGCACAGGCCGCCTCGAAGGCCTCGGGGTGCAGTTGCTCGGCCAGGAAACGATCGGCCAGGCCCTGATCGATCAGGATGCCGCCCGGGAACTGCGGCCGCCGTGATTTGGCATGCATCAGCATCAGGGCGGTCGCATCATGGGCCGCCCAATCGGCGGCGTCGCCGCCGAGATAGCCCTGAAACGCCTTTTGCCCCCAGGGGCACTGCATGGGCGCGGCAATCGGCGCGAAGGCCGACAGCGAGCGGAACGCGCCGGGATGGCGCTGCGCCAGCACCAGGGCGCCATGCCCACCCATGGAGTGGCCGAAGATGCCGGTGCGCTCGGCCGCCAGGCCGAACTCGCGTTGCACGCCCGGCAGCAGCTCGTGCATCAAGTAGCTCTCCATGCGCCAGTGGCGCGCCCAAGGCTGCTGCTTGGCATCGAGATAGAAGCCGGCACCGACGCCGAAGTCCCAGTCCTTGGCCTCGTCCAGCACCTGCGCGCCGCGTGGGCTGGTATCGGGCATCAGCAGGGCCAGGCCCAGCTCGGCGGCGAGGCGCTGGGCGCCGGCCTTCATGGTGAAGGTTTCTTCGGTGCAGGTCAGGCCGGCCAGAAACACCAGCAGCGCCTTCGGCTCGGGCGGCAGGAAGAGCGCAAAGCGCATGGGCAGGCCGATCTCGGCCGAGGCATGGCGGTAAAAGCGCTGCCGCCCGCCGAAACAGCCATGCTCGCTGAGCAGCTCCAGCGCTTTCAGCTCGGCCATGCTCAGAACTCCACCACGGCGCGGATGGACTCGCCGCGCTTCATCAGGTCGAAACCTTCGTTGATCTGCTCCAGCTTGAGCTTGTGCGTGATCAGCGAGTCGATGTTGAGCTTGCCGTCCATGTACCAGTCGACGATCTTGGGCACATCGGTGCGGCCACGGGCGCCGCCGAAGGCGCTGCCTTCCCATTTGCGGCCAGTCACCAGCTGGAAAGGTCGGGTGCTGATCTCGGCGCCGGCCTCGGCCACGCCGATGATGATGGAGCGACCCCAACCCTTGTGCGTGCACTCCAGGGCGTCGCGCATGACCTTGGTGTTGCCGATGCACTCGAAGGAGTAATCGGCGCCGCCGTCGGTCAGCTGCACGATGTGGTCGACCACGTTGCCGACCTCCTTGGGGTTGATGAAGTGGGTCATGCCGAACTGGCGCGCCATGGCTTCGCGGCCCGGATTCAAGTCCACACCGATGATCTTGTCGGCACCCACCATCTTGGCACCCTGGATCACGTTCAGGCCGATGCCGCCGAGGCCGAACACCACCACATTGGCACCCGCCTCCACCTTGGCAGTGAACAGCACGGCGCCAACGCCCGTGGTGACGCCGCAGCCGATGTAGCAGACCTTGTCAAAAGGCGCGTCCTCGCGGATCTTGGCCAGGGCGATGCCGGGCACGACGATGTGGTTGGAGAAGGTCGAGGTGCCCATGTAATGGAAGATGGGCTG
>JAIXSD010000251.1 GCA_027484885.1 Rubrivivax sp. | reverse complement strand
GGCGACGCCAGCCCAGGGACCGCCTTGCCATGTGCACAAGGGAGCTTATGCGCGTCGACACCCCTTATTCCAAGATCGAAGCCCTGGTCGTGGACGATATGGCCACCCAGCAAACCACGCTGCGCGGCCAGCTGGGCATGCTGGGCATCGGCAAGATCGATGCCGCGGGCTCGGCCGAAGACGCGCTGCGCATGGTGCGCGCCAAGCACTACGGCCTGATCCTGTGCGATTACAACCTCAATCACAAGACCGACGGCCAGCAGCTGTTCGAGTTCCTGCGTGAGGGTCGGCTGCTGGCGCACGACACCTTGTTCTTCATGATCACGGCCGAGAGCAACTACAACTCGGTGGCCTCGGCCAGCGAGCACATGCCGGATGCCTACCTGCTCAAGCCCATCACCGCCGGGGACATCGAAGACCGGCTCAAAAGCCAGCTCGACAAACGCCACGCCCTGCTCGACATCAACAAGGCCCTGAGCAAGAACGACCTGCCCGCCGCCTTGCTGGCCTGCGACGCCTTGCTGGCCAAGAAAGACCGCTGGTTCATGCATGCCCTGCAGATCAAGGGCCAAACCTTGCTGGACCTCGGCAATGCCGATGAGGCACGCCAGGTCTACCAGGGTGCACTGGACCTGCGTGCCGGCCTGATGTGGGCCCAGATCGGCCTGGCCCGGGCGCAGAAAGCCGCCGGCAAATTTGAGGAGGCCAAACGCTTGGCCCAGGCCATCCTCAGCTCACCTGAGGGTGACAAGAACCTGGCCGCCTACGACATCGCCGCCCAAGCCCTGGAAGCCCTGGGCGACCACGGTGCGGCCATGCAGATGATGAAGAAGAGCGCCCAGGTTGTGCCCTCGGCCAGGCGCCAGCGCCAGCTGGCGGAGAGCGCCTACCGCAACGGCGACCTCGCCACCGCAAAGGCCAGCCTGCAAAAAGCCATCAAGTTCAGCCAGGGCGCCATCACCGCGCAGGCACAAGATCTGCTGTCCCTGGCCCAAACCCAGATCGATCTGGGCGAGACCAAGGAAGCGCTGGAGTTGATCGCCGACAGTGCCACCCGAGCCACCCGGGGTGCGCAGGAACCCGAATTCGAAGCCGTGGCCCTGGCCCTGCGCGCCCAAGCCCATGCCCTGCAAGGCGAGAGCGAGAAAGCCGCCCGCGAAGCCGAGCAGGCCCTGGCGCAAGCGCCCATGACCGGCAAGGCCGATTTCGCCACCGTCACCCTGGCGCGCGCCGCCTTGCTGACGGGGCAGATCGAAACGGGGCTCAAGCTGATCAACCAGGCGGTCAGCGCCGACCATGAAAACAGCCGCATCCAGCAGCTGGCCTGCAAGGCCTTGAGCGACACCGGCCACAAGGACCAGATCGAAGGCGTGGTCCATGCCGCCAGCAATGGCCTCAAGACCCGCTTGCACGAGGCCAAGATGCTGCTGCGCGCCGGGCAGCTCGATGAAGCGCTGCTGGCCATCGAGGCCGAGCTGGCCGAGTACCCCGAGAACACCACCGTCTTGCTGGAATGCGCGCAGATGAACTGCATGGCGCTGCGCTTGAAAAAGAAGCTCGACGACAGCCGCCTGAATCAGGTGCGCGACTACCTGGCCCGGCTGGAGAAACTGATGCCCGGCAACGACCGCGTGGCCCAGATGCGCCGCTACCTGCGCGAAACCCTGGCCGCGCTGCAGGGCAATTCGCCATTCAGCATCAGCGCCACGGCCGCACCGGCGGGCCGCGCGGGCGCATGAACCGCGAGCTGCTGGCCCTGCTGGTTCATGACCTGAAAAACCAGCTGGGCGTGCTCGAAGCTGAGCTGAGCCTGCTGGTTGAAGCGCCTGAAGCCGAGGCCGCCCACCGCGCCCACCTGCACTGCGCGCAGCTGCGCCAGCGCCTGGTGGCCTACCTCACCGTCTACGCCCACCCGCAAGGCAGGCTGATGGCGCAGATGGAGGACGAGTCACCGCGGGAATTCCTGCAGCAGATGCTGCGCGTGGATTCACGCCCGGACGGTGCGCCGCTGAGCCTGGATGACTGTGCCACGGCGCCGCCCTTCTGGTATTTCGACCCGCGCCTGGTGCGCCTGGCTTTGGAAGCGGCCCTGCACAACGCCTGGCGCTTTGCGCGCAGCGAGGTGCGGCTGAGCGTGCGGGTCGAGCAAGGATTTCTGGTCTTTGCCGTCGAGGATGACGGTTTGGGCCTGGACGCCGAAGACCCGGCGGCACGATCGTCCACCGGCCTGGGCCTGGAACTCTGCGCCGCCGTCGCGCGCGCCCACCAGCTTCAGGAGCGTCAAGGCCGGGTGCTGCTGCAACCGCGCAATGCGGTGCAGCGCCAGCAGGGCACGCGTTTCGAGATCTGGCTGCCCTGATTCAAAAGGCCCTCGCCTCTGCACTCATCAACGCGAGGCGGAGAGCGCCACCCATGTGACTGACGGCACGGCCGACTGCTGTGCGTGCGGCGAGTTGGAGTCTCCGGCATGGGCATTGAAACTGACCAGCAGCTTGTAAGCACCGCCCTGGGCGACACCGACCTGGCAGCTGACATGGTGCATGGCCCGGCGCAGCGCCTTTCGGTATTCAAGCGGGCCGTTCTGGATGCGCAGTTCAGTCGGCTGCTCGCCTCCGAGCTTGAAGCTCACGGTGACCACCGCCTCGCTGCGCTCACGCTCGGCCACCGGGCTGAGCTGCTCATTCAGGGCCTGCACATAGCCCGGGCAGACCTGGGCCAAGGGCGGCAGGCTCAGATCCGCAGCACCCGGGCCCGTCACCGCCACGCGCTGCAGCTGGGTTTGAGTCTGGGCATGAGCAGCGCCCGCGGCAAAGTTCAGGGCGGTGAGCGCCAACAAGGCGGCGGAGAGAGATTGGGACTTCATGAGGAGGACTCCGTTGAGGGCTGGGGTGCCACAAGTCATCACGCACTCGATGGGCTTGAACTTGTGATCTGGGAGTCAGCTTAGAAGTCGCGTCAGCAGGCGCCAAGCCACTTGGGACGACGCCCGGAAATGGCTGGACCAAATGGCAAAAGCGCGGGATGAACGGAGTTCATCGCCGCGCTTTGCAGGGCACCAAGATGGCGCCGCAAGTCAGAAAGCCATCAGAAGGGATTGATGCTCTTCTCTCGCCGGTAATGCACATAACCGACGCTGGCCCCGGCGCGCAGGCCGACACCGAGGCGGATCGGGGCCAGGGTGATGCCCTTGAGCCGCTGGTAGTTGATGCCCGCACCGCCCACGTAGTAGAGGCTGCCGTCGACCCCGGGGAAGCGCTGATAGATGGCCGAGGCCTTGGGCAGGTGATAGACCAAGGTGAAGACCTTGGAGGCATTGGCACCGGCATCAAAGCCGATCGACGGCCCGGCCCAGAACACCGGGGCGGAGGCGCCGGCCTTCATCTGCAGACGGCCCTCGCCGTAGCGCAGGCCCACGCTGAGCGCCGCGCTGACCTCCTCGCCCTTGACGTAGGCATTCGGCCGGCCCTGCTCCTTGAAGGCCTTTTCAATCACGCGGGCCAGACCTTCCGTGGTGCTGCCGAAGAAGTCGGTCGCGGCCTTGAGGATGGAGTCCTCGTCGTAACTATTGGCCTCATCGTCAGCCGCAGGCGCTGCCAGGGCGCTGTGCGCACCCAGCGTACTCAACGATGCGGCGGCACCGAGCAAGCCGCCCAAGCGGCGCAGTTGGGCGCGGCGGTTCGGGTCCATCATGTGTTCGTCCATCGGGCACCTCCATGCAAGTTCAAAGCCGTCAATGGCTGGATTGGGCGGCACAGGCGTGCGCAGCGTGAAAGCCTGAACGTGAAACTGTGTCTGTGCGCTCTGAGTCGCAGCCTACACTGTGCGGCGCTGAAACAGCCTGCGCTGCTGCATCTTCTTACACCATGAGTTCCCCCTCCGACCTGCCGAAGCTGGCGC
>JAIXSD010000333.1 GCA_027484885.1 Rubrivivax sp. | reverse complement strand
GGGGCTTTTGTCGACCCCGCCGTGTTTGACTACTGGGCCGGGCACCTCAACCGCCTGTGGACCTGGGAACGCCCCCTGGCTCGCGTGGTCGAGCGCCGCGAGGCCGCGCTGGGCGCCGTGACCCTGGTGCTGCAGGCCAATCGCCACTGGCAGGGCTTCATCCCCGGCCAGCACCTGAACCTCGGCGTCGAGATCGAAGGCCGCCGCGTCACCCGCTCCTACAGCCTGTGCGATGTGCCGCGGGCCGATGGCCGATTCGCTGTCACGGTACAGCAGGTCGATGGCGGTTTGATGTCCACGCATTTGTGCACCCGCACCCGCGTGGGCGATGTGTTGGACATCGGCCCGGCTTTTGGCGATCTGCTGCTGCCCAGCACCGTGCAAGGCCGATACCTGATGCTGGCAGCGGGCAGCGGCATCACGCCGCTGATGAGCCTGGTGCGTGAGCTGGCGGCGCGCCAGATGCCGGTACCGGTGACGCTGATGTACTGGGTCAAGACCAGCGCCCATGCCTGCTTTGTGCCGGAGCTGCAGGCCCTGACTCAGCGCTTCCCAAACTTCCAGTTTCAGCTGATCGCCACCCAGCAAGGCGGTCGCCGCATCGATGCCGAGCTGCTCGCGCCGCGCCTGGCTGGTGTGGGCGCCGAAACCCATGCCTTGGCCTGCGGCCCGGGCGGCTTTGCGGCCCAGGCACGCGAGCTGCTCGCCGGCCAGGCGGCCAGCTTCAAGGCCGAGGCTTTCACGCCCGCCGTGCCGCTGAACACCGACAGCAAGCACCAGGTGCAGGTGGAACTGCGCCGCTCTGGCCGCACGCTGGAGGTGGCCTCGGGCATGTCCCTGCTGGCTGCGCTCGAGGCCCAGGGCGTGCGCCCGGCCTCGGGTTGCCGCATGGGCATTTGCCACAGCTGCGTCTGCACCAAGCATGAAGGCCTGGCTGAAGACATGAACACTGGCGAGCGTTGCAGCGAGCCCAACAGCGCGATTCGCATCTGCGTCAGCCGCGCCTGTACCGACCTCAGTTTGGATCTGTAAACAAGCCCATGAGCAAGTCCCTGACCCGCAATCTCTCGCCTGCCGAACTCGAAAGCTTCGGCGCCGAAATCGAGGCCCTGCGTGCCCGCACCGTGGCCGATCTGGGCGTGCGCGACGCGCGCTACATCCGCAACATCTTCAAGGCCGTACGCTGGACCGAGGTGATCGGCCGCGCCGCCCTGATGATTGGCGCCTTCCTGCCCATGCCCTGGCTGATTGGCCTCTGGATCGTCGGTGCCCTGAGCCTGGGCCTGTCCAAGATTCTCGACAATATGGAGCTAGGCCATAACGTCATCCACGGACAGTTCGACTGGATGGGCGACCCCAAGTTCCAGGGCAAGAGCTTCGAGTGGGACATCGTCGGCACCAGCGACAACTGGCGCAAGACCCACAACTTCCGCCACCACACCTACACCAACATCCACGGCCTCGACGACGACATCGGCTACGGCCTGTTGCGCCTCTTCCCGGAGCAGAAGTGGCAGCCGCTGGCCCTGATCCAGCCCATCGTGGCGGTGTTCTTTGCGCTGTTCTTCCAGTGGGGCGTGGCCATCCAGAACCTGCCCAAGGGCGGCTATTTCGGCAAGCATGGCCGCGCTGCGCGCCGTGAGCTGAAGCTGGCCGGTCGCAAGATCTCGCACCAGCTGATCAAGGATTACCTGATCTTCCCGGCCCTGGCCGGCCCGGGTTTCCTGGTGGTGCTGACGGGCAATCTGGTCGCCAATATGCTGCGCAATGTCTGGACCTACACCATCATTTTCTGCGGCCACTTCACCACCGAGGTCGAGACCTTCCACCGCAATGTGCTGAAGAACGAGACCCGCGCCCACTGGTACTGGCGCCAGATCCGCGGCTCCAGCAATCTGGCCGGTGGTTTTCTGCTGAACACCTTGTCGGGCAATCTGAGCCACCAGATCGAGCACCATCTCTTCCCCGATGTGCCGGCCAATCGCTATGTCGAAATGGCGCCGGTGGTGCGCGACATCTGCCGCCGCTACGGCGTGCACTACAACACCGGCTCGCTGCCCAAGCAGTTCGGCCAGGTGATCTGGCGCATCCTGCGCCACAGCTTTCCGAGCCGGCCGCGCCGTGCCGCGGTGGCCAGCTTGCAGAGCTGATCCGCGGGTTTCAGTCAGCTAAGGAAAAGGGCGGGGCGCCACTGGCGCTCCGCCCTTTGTCGTTTCAGCCCGCGTGGGGCTGGGCCTTACCAGATGCGCAGGCGCTCAGCAGCCGGCTTGAACAAGGCGTCACCGGCCTTGGTGCCGAAGGCCTCGTGGAAGCCGTCGTGGTTGCTGACCGTGCCATTGGCGCGGAATTCGCCGGGCGAGTGGCTGTCCGTGGTCAGCTGTTGCAGCAGGCGTTCGTCGCGGTACTTGTTGCGCCAGATCTGCGAGAAGCCCAGGAAGAAGCGCTGCGCGCCCGTCGTGCCACCGATCACTGGCGCCGGCTTGCCGCCCAGGGAGCGCAAGTAGGCCTTGTAGGCAATCTGCAGGCCGGACAGGTCGGCGATGTTCTCGCCCAGGGTCAGGCGGCCGTTGATGCGTTTGCCGGGCAGGGGCTGGTAGCCCTCGTACTGCGCCACCAGCTTGGCGGCGATGGATTCGAAGGCGGCGCGGTCTTCCTTGGTCCACCAGTCGCGCAGCACGCCGTCGCCGTCGAACTGGCTGCCGCGGTCGTCAAAGCCATGGCTGATTTCGTGGCCGATGACGGCACCGATGGCGCCGTAGTTGATGGCGTCGTCGGCTTCCATGCTGAAGAAAGGCGGCTGCAGGATGGCGGCCGGGAACACGATCTCATTGGCCGAGCCGCTGTAGTAGGCGTTGACCGTCTGCGGCGTCATGCCCCATTCCTTGCGGTTCACCGGCTGGCCCGCCTTGGCCACCATGCGTTCCCAGGCGAAGCGGGCGGCGCGCTGGCTGTTGCCGAAGGCATCACCGGGCTTGACCTCCAGGCGGCTGTAGTCACGCCACTGCT
>JAIXSD010000707.1 GCA_027484885.1 Rubrivivax sp. | reverse complement strand
GCCGACAGCTGGATCAAGGCCAGCGCCCAGTTCTTTTCGGCCGTCAGCGCGCAGACCACGGCCAACACGGCGATTCGATTTTTTGTCGGCCTCTCGGTCGCTTTTGGCATCGCCAGCGTACTGGTGGTCGTGGTGGTGCAGAAGTCGCGTGAGATCGGCATCCTGCGCGCCATGGGTATTTCGCGGGGGCAGATCCTGCGGGTCTTTCTGCTGCAAGGCGGCTTGCTGGGCCTGGGCGGCGCGCTGATCGGCTGCGCCATCGGCGCGGCGGCCTTGCTGGCCTGGCAGCGCTTTGCGCGCAATGCCGATGGCACGCCGCTGTTCGCGCTCAGCCTCGATCCGCAGCTGTTTGCCCTGGCCTTGCTCTTGGCCAGCATCACCGGTTTGCTGTCAGCGTTTGCGCCGGCCCTGCGTGCGGCAAGGCTTGACCCCGTGGTGGCCATCCGTGGCTGAGGGCGCCGATCGCAGCGCTGTGGTGACCATGCGCGGCGTGCGCAAGGTCTTCAATCCCGGCACGCCCTTCGCCAGCGAGGTCTTGCACGGTATTGATCTGGACTTGAGCCGCGGTGAGTTCTGCGCGGTCATGGGCCCCAGCGGCTCGGGCAAGAGCACGCTGCTCAATATCGTCGGCCTGCTGGACCGGCCCAGCAGTGGCACGCTGAGCATCTGCGGCGAGAACACCGTGGGCCTGGACGACCATGCGCTGACCCGGCTGCGCGGCCACAACATCGGCTTTGTGTTCCAGTACCACCACCTGATCAGCGCCTTCACCGCGCTGGAGAACGTGATGCTGCCCCTGCTCGGCGCCAAGGGCTGGCCCGATGCGGCCATGGCGGCGCGGGCGGCCGAGTTGATCGATCAGGTGGGCCTCACGCCCTGGCGCGACAACCTGGCCAACAAGCTCAGTGGCGGCCAGCAGCAGCGCGTGGCCGTGGCCCGAGCCCTGGCCATGAAGCCGGCCTTGCTGCTGGCCGACGAGCCCACCGGCAACCTTGACACCAAGAGCGCCGATGCGGTGTTCGAGCTGCTGCGCCGGGTCAACCGCGAGCAGGGTACGGCCGTGCTCTTCGTGACCCACAACCCCGAGCTGGCTCAGCGTTGTGACCGCACCATCCTGGTGGTGGACGGCATGATCCAGCGCGGCTGAGCCTTGGGTTCAGCGCAGCGCCTGGCGCAGCGCCTGGCGCAGCGCCGCCAGCATGGCCTCGGGTGCCTCGGCCATCATCGAGTGACCCGCCGGAAGCATGTGCACGGCCGTGGGCACCCGGGCCTTCAGCGCCTCGATCAGGGCTTGTGCCTGCTTGGGCGCCGTCATCTGGTCCTGCTCGCCGAGGATGAAATGCGCCGGGCAGCGCACCTTGGTTGCGGCCTCCAGGCCTCCGGCATAGTTGTCGCAGACGCGGAAGTCGTGCTCGAAGAGATTGAGCGCGGTCTGACCGTTCTGGATGCGGCTCTTGAGCGCCAGCTCGGACCCCTGCAACCAGCTGCCCGGGCCCGGGTAGCCGGGCTTGCTGGCCCAGCTGGCGAAGGAGAAGGTGTTGACCATGGCAATCGCCTGCTCGGGCGCCGTGCGGGCGGTTTCCAGCAGGGCAGGCGACACCTTCATCGGGTAGGCCGTGCCCACCAGGACCAGGCGGCTGACCTGCTCGGGCGCGCGCGCCGCGGCCTCCAGCGCGATCAGCGAGCCCATGCTGTGGCCGACCAGGGCGGCGGGCTGGCTCAGCCCGGCCGATTTCATCAGAGCCAGCACCCAATCGGCCATGGCGGGCACATCGGCCAGGGGCGCTTGCGCGCGGTTGCGGCCATGGCCGGGCAGGTCGACAGCCAGCACCGCATGGCCGTGGTGGGCGCACCAGCGCGCCAGCAGGGTCCAGACGCTGTGGTCGTTGAGGGCACCGTGGATGAAGACCACGCAGGGCAGGGCGGGGTCCAAAGGCTTGCCGCCGGTGTAGGCGTAGCTGGGCTGTTCGTGGACGTTGAAGAGCATGGTGTGGGTCTCGGTGGCTTCGCTTCAGCGGGCAGCGATCTTGAGCGCGCGCTTCAAGTCGGCGATCAGGTCCTCGGCGTCTTCCAGGCCGATGGACAGGCGGATGGTGCCGGGCGTGATGCCGGCCTGGGCCAGGGCCGCATCGTCCATGCGGAAATGGGTGGTGCTGGCCGGGTGGATCACCAGCGAGCGGCAGTCGCCGACATTGGCCAGGTGGGAGAAGATCTTGAGCGCCTCGATGAAGCGCCGGCCTTGCTCGCGGCTGCCTTGCAGGTCGAAGCTGAAGACCGAGCCACAGCCGCGCGGCAACAGCTGCTGGGCCAGGCCATGGTCGGCGTGGCTGGCCAGGCCGGGGTAGCCGACGCGGCTGACCTGGGGTTGGGCGGCCAGGAACTCGGCCACGCGGCCGGCGTTCTTCACATGGCGCTCCATGCGCAGGGACAGGGTCTCGATGCCTTGCAGAATCAGCCAGGCGGTGTGCGGGCTCATGCAGGCACCGAAGTCGCGCAGGCCCTCGCGGCGCGCGCGCAGCAGGAAGGCGCCGGTGCTGCTCTCCTCGCTGAACACCATGCCGTGGAAGCCGGCATAGGGCTCGCACAGCTCGGCAAAGCGACGGCCGCCGCTGCGCTCGAACGCGGCCTGCCAGTCGAAGCGGCCGCTGTCGATCAGCACGCCGCCGACCACGGTGCCGTGGCCAGACAGGAATTTGGTGGCCGAGTGCAAGACCAGATCGGCGCCCTGGGCGATGGGCCGCTGCAGATAAGGCGTGCTCAGGGTGGCGTCCACCAGCAGGGGCAGTCCGGCCTCGTGGGCGATGGCGGCGACGGCCGGGATGTCCAGCACGTCCATGCCCGGGTTGCCCAGGGTCTCGCCGAAGAGCAGCTTGGTCTCGGGCCGGATGGCGGCGCGCCAGCCGTCCAGATCGCCGGGCTTGACGAAGGTGGTCTCTATGCCGAAGCGCGACAAGGTGTAGTGCAGCAGGTTGTGCGAGCCGCCGTAGAGCGCGCTGGAGGCGACGATGTGCGAGCCGGCCGCGGCAAGGGTGACGATGGCCAGGTGCAGGGCCGCCTGCCCGCTGGCCGTGGCGATGGCGCCGACGCCGCCTTCCAGCGCGGCCATGCGCTCTTCGAGCACGGCCGTGGTCGGGTTGGAGATGCGGCTGTAGACATGGCCGGCGCGCTCCATATTGAAGAGCGAAGCGGCATGCTCGCTGTTTTCGAACACAAAGGAAGTGCTCAGATGCAGGGGCGTGACGCGCGCGCCGGTGGCGGGATCGGGGGCGGCGCCGGCATGCAAGGCCAGGGTGTCAAAGCCAGGGTCGCTGTAACCGGACATATGGACTTTCGTGGTGTTGAATGCGCGGATTGTGTGCTATGTTCCCTAGCATCCTGCGGCGCAAGGTGCCGGGTCTTGCCGGCAGTGCAGCAGGTTGTGTTAGGCAGTGGCAGGCAGTGACAACGAGGAGAAAGCTGATCATGAAAGTCGTCGACATTTTGCGCGTCAAGGGCGGCACGCTGTTCACCGTCACGCCCGACGAATTGCTGGCCGTGGCCGTGACCGCCATGGCCGAACGCGACATCGGCTCCCTGGTGGTGATGGAGCATGGCGATCTGGTCGGCATGCTGACCTTCCGCGAGGTGATCGCGGCCATCGTGCGCAATGGCGGCACGGTCGGCACCTCCCTGGTTCGCAGCGTCATGGACGACCATCCGCTGACCTGCACGCCCGAGACCGAAATCGATGAAGTCCGCCGCATGATGCTGGGCCGCCATGCGCGCTACATGCCGGTGCTCAACGGCCGCACGCTGATGGGCGTGATCTCCTTTTACGACGTGGCCAAGGCCGTGGTCGACGGCCAGGATTTCGAGAACCGCATGCTCAAGGCCTACATCCGCGACTGGCCGCTGGAAGACAACCCGGCGGCGGCGGACGAATCCAAGCTCTGAGCGTCAGGCGCCTGAACGCCAGCTGCGCCTTCGGGTGCCTGAGCTGGCCTGAGCTGGCCTGAGCTGGCCTGAGTTTCTCTCCTGCTTTCACACCCACAGAGAAGCGCGGCTCGGCCGCCTTCTCTGTTTTGTTTTCTGCCTAGGCCGACGGGTGCCAGGCGATAGGCCGAAGGAGGCTCCGCGATGACAAGCCTGCAGCAACTCTTTGCCCAAAAGTCCTGGGCCAACCAGGAACTGTTCTCTGTGCTGGCGGATGTGGATGCCGGCCAGCACGCCGAGGCCCTGCATGCCGCCCTGCGCATGCTCAACCACATCTACGTGGTGGACCGCATCTTCCACGCCCACCTCAGCCAGCAGGCCCATGGCTACAGCCGCAGCAACACCGATGACACGCCGAGCCTGGAGGCCCTGCAGTTTGAACAGGCCGAGCTGGATGCGTGGTTCGAGCGTTATGTCGCCGAGCTCTCGCCCGAGCAGGCGGCCGAGCGCCTGCGCTTTCAGTTCACCGATGGTGATGCCGGCTGCATGAGCCGCGAGGAGATGCTGCTGCACCTGATCACCCACGGCGCCTACCACCGCGGCAATGTGGGGCAGATGCTCAAG
>JAIXSD010000749.1 GCA_027484885.1 Rubrivivax sp. | reverse complement strand
GGCGGCGAAACCTTGGAACACACCCACCTCGTCACCGAGCAGGCCTTGAAACAAGGCTATGCCGTGCTGGCCCTGGATGCGCGCCGCCACGGCGAGCGCAAGAACCTCGACCACACCGTACTTGATCTGATGCGCGATATGGACCTGTGGGGCAAGCGCGAGCCCTACGAGCAGATGATCATCGACAGCATCAAGGACTACCGCCTGCTGCTGGACTGGCTGCTACCGCAGCCGCAGATCGATGCCAGCCGGGTACAGCTCACCGGCTACAGCATGGGTGGGCAGATGGCGCTGATTCTGGGCAGCCTGGAGCCGCGCATCACGGCGGTGGCCGCCCTCGTGCCGCCGCATCTGGACGACAAGGTGGCCGCCGTGTCACCGCAGCGCTTTCTCGCCGGACTGGCGGGCAAGAAAAAGCTCTGGCTGCTCAGCGCCGACGATGACGAATACGCCAGCACCGCGCAGAACCAGGCCTTGTTCGAAGCGATGCCCGGCGCCGCCAAGCAGCATCTGCGCTTCCCCGGCGGCCACATCCTGCCGCGCGACTATCCCGAGCGACTGAAGCCCTGGTTCTGAGCCGTCAAAAATCGCCGGCGGTGGACACCACAAAGCGCTCGCGGCGGATGTGGCGGGCCCAGGCCGCATTGACCTGCTCCAGCGTGACGGCGCGGATCTGCGCCTCGCGCTGCGCGACGGCGGCCCAGCCCTCGCCGCGCTCGGCCAGATGGCTCAGCGAGGCGGTCAGCTGGCCGTCATCGCTGCGGCTTTGCTGGCGCGCTTCCAGCACGTCTTTCTTGGCGCGCGCCAGCTCGGCCTCGCTGATGCCTTCGCTCGCCATGCGGGCCAGCTCTTCATCCACCAAGGCCAGCACCTTGTCGCGGTTCTGCGGCGCAAAGCTGCCGCCGATGGACAGGGTGGCGTCATTGCCCCAGCGCGGCACGCCCAGCGAGGCGCCGATGCCGTAGCTCAGGCCTTCCTGCTGGCGCACGCGCGCGGCCAGCCGGCTTTCCATGCCTCCGGCGCCAAAGACCTGGGTGGCCAGCATCAGGGGGAAGTAATCCGGGTCCAGCTCGTTGAGCGGGAACTCCAGGCGCATGCGCACAATCGCATTGGCCTTGTCCTTGGCCTTGACATCAAAGCGGGCCGCCGGGATGTCCACATGCCGGCCTTCATAACGCACAAAGCGTGCGGCAGCAGGCTTCTTCCAACTGCCAACCAGCTGCTCGACCGCCGCATCGAGGCCATCGGGCAAAGCGCCGACCGCGGTGACGCGCGCCTCGTTGGCCGACCAGTAGTCGCGGTGGAAGCTGCGCACATCCTCAAGGCGAATCGCCTTCACCTCGGCCAGGCGCTGGTTGACGCTGAGCTGGTAGTCCGGGTGGCCTTGCACCACGCCGAGGGCGAAGTTGTAGTGCTCGCGCGTGGCTTCCTGGCGCAGGGTTTCCAGCTCCTGGCGCGAGCCCTCCAGCGCGGCGATGTTGCGCTTGACCACGCGCTCGAAGGCATCGGCCGGCAGCAGCGGCCGCTGCAAGAGATCGGCCACGATGGCCAGGGCTTCGAGCAGGCTGTCCTTCTCGGCCGTGAGGTTGATGGTGGCGCCCTGGTCGGCGCCGCCGATGGACAGGCCGGCCTTGAGGCGGATCAGGCGGTCCTGCAGCGCCTGCTTGTCCAGGCTCTGGCTGCCTTCAAACATCAGCTCACCGACCCAGCCGGTGCCGCGCCGGGCAAAAGTGGGCTCGCGCTCGCCCCAACGCAGCTGCAGCTGCAGGTGAACCGCATTGCCACGGGTGCGCTTGGCCAGGGTCTGCAGCTCGATGCCGCTGGGCAGCACGGTGCGACGCGTGCGCTCGGCCAGATGCTCGGGCGTGGGGTCGAATCGCTCGCCATCCTCCACCTTGGGCGGGCCCTTGAGCTCGGCCAGGCGCTGGTCGAGCGGCGGCGCCGCCGGAATCTCCACCCGGGTGACCTCCTTGGATGGCACAAAGCGGCCCAGGGTGCGGTTGGCCGGCAGCAGGTAGGCCTTGCGCACCCGCTCCACATCGGCCAGGGTCACGCGCGGCAGGTCTTCCATCAGCTGGAACAGCAGGCGCCAGTCGCCGGCGCCCAGCAGGCTGGAGATCTGCTGGATCAAGGCCTCGGGGTTCTTCATCTGCTGGCGGTAGGAGTTCAGCGCCACCTCGCGCACACGCTGCAGCTCGCTCTCTTCGAAAGGCTTGCCGGCCCGGCCTTCGACCAGATCGAGCAGCAGCTTCTCCACCTTCTCAGTGTCGGCCTGCGCGGCCGGAATGGCCATGGCCGAGATGCCGCCGGGCGCCGCCTGACCCAGGCCGAACAGGCCGGCGTTGATGGCCAGCTTGCTCTCCACCAGCTCCTTGTAGAGCTGGCCGCTGGGCGGCATGGACATCAGCAGGCTGAGCACCAGCAGCGGCGCCGAATCGGCATGCGAGATGGCCGGCACATGGTAGTAAGCCAGCACCGTGGGCTGGCCGCCAACGCGGCGCACGGTAACCGTGCGCTCGCCGTCCTGCGCCGGCTCTTCGGTGTACAGCACAGGCAGGGCTTGCGCCGGCTTGACCAGGGGGCCGAAGTTCGCAGCGATGCGCTGCAGCACCGCCTTCTTGTCGAAACGCCCGGCCACCAGCACCGTGGCGTTGTCGGGCCGGTAGAAGCGCTTGTAGAAAGCCTGCAGGCGCTCGATCGGCACGTTCTCGATGTCGCTCTTGGGGCCGATGGTGGAGTTGCCATACGGGTGCCAGTCGTAGGCCACCGATTGCACGCGCTTGAACAAAACCTGCATGGGCTCGGTCTCGCCGCGCTCGAACTCATTGCGCACCACGCTCATTTCCTTGTCCAGGTCGGACTTGGCGATGAAGCTGTTGACCATGCGGTCGGCCTCCAGGCCCAGCACATAGGCCAGGGTGTCTTCGTTGGCATTGAAGGAGGCGAAGTAATTGGTGCGGTCGCTGGTGGTGGTGCCGTTGAAGCGCACGCCGCGCTCGGCAAAGGCGCCGGGGATGTCGCGGTGCGTGGGCGTGCCCTTGAAGACCAGATGCTCCAGCAAATGCGCCATGCCGAACTCACCCTGGCTTTCGTGGCGGCTGCCCACCCGGTAGGTGATGTTGACCGTGGTGGTGCTCTGCGCCTCGTCGGGGAAGAGCAGGATCTGCAAGCCATTGGGCAGGCGGTACTCCTCGATGCCGCCCAGCTCTCGCACGAACTCGGCCTGCACCGCCACGGCCGGGGCTGCCGCCTGGGCCGCAGGCGCCTGCACCGCTTTGGCGGGCTTGGCCGCCTTGACCTTGCCGACCTTGGTCGCCGGGGCCGCAGGGGCCGCAATCTGGGCCGAGGCCAGCTGAACCGGCATCCACACCAGGCTGCAGGCCAGCAACAGGGCCGAAACACGGAAACGAGTGGGCATGTGCATGTCGAACAACCAATCCGCCGGACCCCGCCGGCACAGAACAAACCAGGCCACCGCGCGCGTTCGCGAGCGAAACGCAAGCCGGAGGCAGCGCAAAACCGCGAGCCACCTCAGGCGGCCCGAGCCGGCATTCTGAGGGATGCCTGGATCGCCCCGCCCCGCACAGCGCGGCGAGCCCCACAAAAGTTCAGAAAACGATACTTACAGAAGCCGACCCACCGCACAGGTTCACATCGCCGCGCCGCAGGCGACACTGCGCCCCGCCAGAGCCCATCTGGCAATACCCCCCACAGGACACCATGAGCCCCATCGCACCCCTCCCCCTGAACCTGCGCCGCCGCACCACCCCGGCCCGGTGGCGGCCGGCCTTGTGGGCGGCGGTGCTGCTGCCCATGCTCGGCCTGAGCGCCTGCGTCACCACGCCCACCCGCATGGCCGCGCCCGGAGATCTGGACCAGAGCGCCGAGGTGCTCGATGTGGCCGGGCGGGCCAAGGGCACCGGCCTGTTCGCCGCCGAGGACTTCCAGGTCGGCCCCTACCAGGTCAGCCATGTCAAGCGCGGCTGGGCCAGCAGCGAGGGCAGCTCGCTGGGCCTCTTCAGCAGCAAGACGCAAAAGCAAGGCTTCAGCTACCGCTTCAAGGGTCAGCGCGACTGGGACGGCAGCTGCGAGTACCGCTCCAAGGAGCAAGGCCTGAAGATCGGCGTGCAACTGGAGAACAACAAGGCCACGCTGGACTGCAGCTGCCGGCATGGCGAACAGACCGTGCGGCTGGAGCTCAAGGACGAGTGGAAGCCGCTGGAAGGCCGGCTCTACGTGGGCGGCGCCGAGTACCGCATGAGCCAGATCGCCGAGCGCCGCACCCAGAGTGGCATGCCGGTCGAGCAAAGCCTCAAGTCGCCGGCCCTGGGCTACCGGGTCGACAGCCTGCGCGGCAGTTCCATCGCCGCCGTCGAGGTGCTGCACCCGGGGCGCATCTGGCAGCAGCGCCAGCTGCCCGACGAGCAGCGCGAACCCATTGCCTGCGTCCTGGCCGGCCTGATGCTCTACGGCCCGCAAGACGGCCGCTGAGCCACCCCGGCCGACCGTTCGTCGGAACCCCTACTTTGGGGGAGCGGAAAGCCGCTGCGCTCCTGCCTAGACTCGCGCCCATCGCCGAGCCGGCAGGATGTGCAAGCAGCTCACATGACGAAATATTTCAGCGGTAAGCAGGTGTTACTGGCGCCCGTCTGGGCGCCGATTCTGGCCCTGGCCCTGGTGGCCGGCAGCCCCGATGCGGCGGCGGCCGACCCTGGGGCCGAGCTGGAAAGCAACCTGCTGGTCCGGGACCAGCTCAAGGTCCACACCAGCAGCCTGGTCCACCAGCACCTCCTGGAGCTCTGCCTGCAGCAGCTGCCGGGCTCGGCCCCAGCCCTGCGTCAGGCCTGGTCGCGCTGGCGCGAACAGCAGGAGCTGGACCGCATCGACGCGGCGCTGAAACAAGGCCCGGCCGCACGCTACCTGCCTGCCATCGCCCAGATGGCGGCGAGCCAGCGCCCCACGTTGCAAGCCCAGCTGCAAAGCAGCCAGAGCTGCGTGGGCTTCCCCCAGCTGCTGCAATCGCCCTCGGCGGATCTGCGCAAGCTGCACCCGGCGGCCTATCCCAGCGCGAAGGATGTGGCCGAGCAAGCACGCCAGGAGCGCCTGGCCCAGCTGCGCACCGCGCCCGGCCAAGGCATCCAGCCCAGCGACATCGTCACCGTGCTGCAGCACGGCTACAACATGACCCTGGCCGGCGGCAGCATGGCCTGGGTCACCGAAACCCGCGTGCTGCTGAAAGACGGCTGGGCCTACCAGCTCGACGAGCTGCCGCCCTCCGACCTGAACGTCCAGGCCTCGCGCCGGCTGGAGGCTGATCGCTGGCAACGCTGGCGCGCCAAAGGCAAGGACTTTGAGATGCAGGAAGCGCCGAGCGCCGGCAAAGCCGCAGGCGAATGGCAGGACCTACCCGGCTTTGCCGTTCCCGGCTGGGCCAAGGGACGCAAGCTGGATCTGGTGGTCAGCAAGAGCAGCTTCCACGGCAGCCTGTTCCTGGGCGGCAGCTACTTCAAGACCAGCTTCATCTTCAAACCCGATGGCCGTTTCGAGACCCTGGGCTACAGCCAGTCGGGCTCCGGCATGATGGCCGCCACCACCCAGGGCTTCTCCGCCCAGGCCAGCAGCTACAGCAGCGGCAAGGGCAGCAGCAGCATCGCCAGCGGCGGCAACGCGGCCGTGGTGGCCCAGTCCGGGCGCAGCCGCGACGACGGCGCCGAGCACCGCGGCAGCTACCACTTCGAGGGCTACACCCTGGAGCTGCGCTACGACAACGGGCGCGTCGCCCGCGTGATCAGCTACCCCTGGAACGAGAAGCTCAAGAACCTCTTCATCGACGGCGACACCTACAGCCAGCCGGAGCCTGAGAAGGCCCGCTGAGCGGCGGCGCCGCCCTCAATCCGAGCTCAGCCTCAGGTACTTGGCCACCAGGCGCTCCTGCTCGTTCTGGCGGATCTCGCCCAGGGCCTGCCAGATGCGGGCGCTAAGCTTGGGGTGGCGTTCGTGGAAGGCGTGGCTGATCTGCAGGAAATAGTCCTTGCTCATCAGCGGTGGCTCCAGCTTGACGATGGCACGGGCGAACTCAGGTGTCTTGCGCAGCACATGGTCGGCTGCTTCGCTGAGCTGGGCAAAGCCCTGGGCACGCCCGGCCAGCAGCATGCGAAACGCGACTTCGGCGCGGTCCACCTCGGTCACGCTCACGCCGGGCAGCTTGCGCAGCTCATCGATGATGGCGTAGCCGCGCATGGCCACCAGCTCCAGCGGCCGCTCGGGCCCGATGAAGCGCTGGCCATCCCAGCCCAGGCCGGCACCGGCGCGTGTATAGAGCTTGTAGCTCTTGGTGTCGATGCGCAGGGCCCGGTCGGGCTGACCGTTCTTCATCGGGTAGAGGCCAATCTTCAGGCGCTCGGGCTTGAAGCTGCTCGAGAAGATCGCGTCCACCCGACCGGTTTCCAGCTCGGCCAGGCAGCGGGCCCAGGGCCGGCGCAGCAGCTGCACGCGGATCTCGCCGCCCAGGCGGGCCGGCAGCATCTGCACCATCTCGACGATGATGCCGGGGTTCTCGGCCGGCACGGTCCCGCTGCCAGTGTGGTCGGGGTTGTCCTTGTCTTCGAAGGCGATGCGGAAGTCCACCGCACGGTCCAGCGCCTGCGCTCGCACAAGCCGGGGCCACAGCGCGGATGCGCCCACCGGCAGCAAAACCAGGGCGCTCGCCAAGCGGCGGCGGCCTGGCGAGCAAGGAGTCGCCATGATGTCTGCACCTCTCCCCGGCCGCGCTTGCATGGAGGCAGCCGTTTGGACCAGTATAGGTTCGCCCTAGCCTGGGATGCGCTCTTCACTCGAAGCCAGGGGCTCGCGCGCCAGCTGGCGGCTCAAGGCCCGGGCCGGCAGCTGGGCCAGGATCAGCACACTGGCCATCAGCCACATCGGTGCCGCCGCCACGCTGGCCGCCGCCAACAGGCCAAAGCCCACCGGCATGGCCACGGTCGCACCATTGGTGGCCAGCATGCGCAGGCCCAGGGCCTGGCCATGGCGTTCATGCGGCGTGACCTGGTGCAGCATGGACAGCACCATGGGCTGCACCGAGCCTAGGGCCAGGCCCAGCAGGGCCGAACCCGCCATCAAGCCGCCCGTACCCGGCAGCCAGTAATAACCGGCCAGCACCACGGTGGCCAGCAGCATGGCACTGCGCAAGGCCTTGAGCTCATCGAGATGCTGCGAAAAGCGCACGATGGCCAGGCGCACCACCGTGGCCGCCACCGCAAAGCTGCCCAGCACCACGCCGATGCTGGAAGCACTCAGGCCCCGCGCATGGCCCACCACCGGTACGACGAAGCTGTGTGCATCCCAGCAGGCGGCCAGCACCACATTGAGCAACAAGAGCTGGCGCAGGGCCGGCTGGCGCAGCAGGTCCCAGGCCGGGCGCGCGCGTTGAGCCGCGCTCTGGGCTTTGGGCGGGTGGCGCGGCACGCGCCGGGCCATGAGCCAGCACAGCAAGGGCAGCAAGGCCGCCAGGGCAAAGGCCGCGCGGAAGCTGACATGGTCGATCAACAGCCCGGCCACCACAGGCGCCAGCGCGTTGGACAGGGCCGGGCCCAGGGCCACCCAGCTGAACACACGCTTGAGCTGCGAGGGGTCGTCGGCCATCAGCCCGGCCTCGCGCTGGATGGCCACCGCCGCCACGCTGAGCGCGCCGCCGCTGAGCAGGCAGCTGAAGGCAATCGTCCAGACGCCCTGCCAGGCCAGGGCCACACAAGCGCCGAACAAGGCCATGCTGACACCAATGCCCACCGGGCGGTGGAAGCCGTAACGGTCAGCCTGGCGCCCGGCCCACAGGGCCAGGGCCATGGGCGCCACGGCGAAGAGGCTGAGCAAAAGACCCACGGTCCACTCGCCATAGCCCTGATCCAGAACCCAGAGGCTGGCCGCCACACGGGTGCTGGCCATGCAGGCATGCAGGGTGATCAGGGTGGCGATCAGCCAGGGGAAGGCACGGCGCAGAGCGGCCGCGCTGGCGCGGTGGGCCAGGGTGTCTGGATCGGTGGAGGGATCGCTGGGGGGATCGCTGGGGGAATCGGTGGAGTTGGGGTCGTGAGTCAAAAGATCGTGCTTTCGAAGAATTCCGCCTTCAAACCGCTGAAGGCCGTCGTTCTCCTCCCCCGCGCGGCGCCTCGTCGGCACCGTCCCCACCGCCATTCAGCGGCTCCTCGTCCCCCGGCAGGCTCAGGCGCAGCAGCTGCTGGGCGGCATCGTCCGGCAGCGCCTCCACGCTCTTGAGCTTGCGTGTCATCACCCGCGTGCGGGTCTCGGCCGCATCGATGGTCTGGCTGGCTTCATCCAGCTTTTTCTTGGTCTTGGCCAGCACCTCGCCAAACTTGCCGAACTCGGTCTTGACGGCGCCCAGCACCTCCCAAACCTCGGCCGAGCGCTTCTCCAGCGCCAGGGTGCGGAAGCCCATCTGCAGGCTGTTCAGCGTGGCCAGCAGCGTGGTCGGGCCGGCCAGCATGACCTTGTGTTCGCGCTGCAGCGCCTCCATCAGGCCGGGCCGGCGCAAGGCCTCGGCGTAGAGGCCTTCGGTGGGCAGGAACAGGATGCCGAAATCGGTGGTGTGCGGCGGGGCGATGTACTTCTCGCGGATGCTGCGCGCCTCGGCCCGCAGGCGCTGCTCGATGGCCTTGGCGGCGGCCTCGGCGGCGGGCGCGTCGGCGCGGTCCTGGGCATCAAGCAGGCGCTCGTAATCCTCGCGTGGGAACTTGGCGTCGATGGGCAGCCAGAGCGGCTGGCCGTCCTGGCGCTGGCCGGGCAGGCGGATCGCAAACTCCACCCGCTCTGCGCTGCCCGGCAGCGTGGCCACGTTCGCCGCGTACTGCTCAGGCGAGAACACCTGCTCCAGCAGGCCGGCCAGCTGCACCTCGCCAAAGATGCCGCGCGTCTTGACATTGCCCAGCACCCGGCTCAGCGAGCCGACATCGCGCGCCAGCCCCTGCATCTCGCCCAGGCCCTGGTGCACCTGCTCCAGGCGCTCGGCCACCTGCTTGAAGCTCTCGCCCAGGCGCTGTTCCAGCGTGGCGTGCAGCTTCTCGTCCACGGTGGCGCGCATTTGTTCGAGCTTTTTCTCATTGTCCTGCTGGATCAGGCCCAGGCGCTGGTCCACGGTCTGGGCCAGGGCGCGCAGCTGCTGGCCGAGCTGCTCGGCCAGGCGCTGGCCGGCGGCGTCCTGCGCCTCACGGGCGGCGATCGCCTGCAGACCCAAGGACTGGTTGCTCTGCTGCAAGCCCTGGCTCAACGCCTGCTGGAAGCGGGCCAGGCTTTGCTGCAGCTCCTGGCGCGTGGCGGCGCTGCTGCGGCTGAGCTCGTCACGCAGCTCTCGCTCCAGGCGCTCATTGCCCTGGCTGAGCTGCTGCTGCAGGCGCAGCAGGGTCGGGTCTTGCTCGCCCGCCTGGCTGGCTTGCCCCTGACGCCAGAGCAGGAACAGCGCCAGCAGCATCAAAACCAACAAAGACAGCAAGAGCAACTCGACAAGACTCATGCCCACATTGTCTCAGCCACAGCAGCAGCGGCTCGCGCTACGGGCGGTGGCCGCACATACGCCTGGGTTTGTCCGTTCTGGTGTGCCGTGGGAGCAGGCAGTTAAGCTGCGCGCTCTGATGGAGCCCAGGAGTGCTGGCATGAGCCTTGAATCACCAATCACGCAAGCCCGAAGCCGCATGAAGCTGCGCCTGCTGGGCCTGCTGCTGCTCGGCAGCAGCACCTGGGCCGCTGCGGCCGGCGCCCTGAGCCCGCAAGAGCTGCCACCGGCCCTGCGCGACTGGCTGCCCTGGGCCCTGCAGGGCCAGGAGAGCCAGCTCTGCCCGCTGCAGGCCGGCCGCCCGGGTGAGGCGGAGCTGCGCAACTGCCTCTGGCCGGCCCGGCTGGAGCTGCGCGCCGGGCCCGGTGGCGCCAGCTTCCGGCTGGAGGTGCAGGTCTACGGCGCGGCCCAGCTGCTGCCCCTGCCGGGCGAAGCGGCGGACGACGCGCCAGGTTCCAGCAACAGCAAGGCCAGCCTCTGGCCGCAGGACGTGAAAAGCGCCGGCAAGCCCCTGGCCGTGGTGCTGGCCCAAGGCCGGCCCAGCGTGCGCCTGGAGCCGGGCCGCCATGTCATCGAGGGCCAGATCCCCTGGGCCCAGATGCCGCAAGGCCTGCTGCTGCCGCCCAACCTGGGCCTGCTCAATTTCTGGCTCGAGGGCCAGGCGCAAAAGCGCACGCCCGACGCCCAGGGCCGGCTCTGGCTCAAGGCCAGCCGCGAGGACAGCGCAAGCAGCGAGGCCCTGAGCGTGCGCACCGCCCGCCTGATCGACGACCAGGTGCCCCTGCGCATCAACACCCACATTGAGCTGGCCGTTTCGGGCCGCGCCCGTGAGCTGGTGCTGCCGCAAGCCCTGCTGCCAGGCCTGGTGGCCGAGGCGCTGAGCAGCGCCCTGCCCGCCCGGCTGCGCGAAGACGGCGCCCTGCTGGTGCAAGCCCGCCCGGGCCGCTGGACCGTGGAGCTGCTGGCCCGCGGCATGGCGCCCACGCAGGCACTGACCCTGCCCGCCGCCGCAGCCAAGCCGGGCGAGAGCCCGCTGGGCGAGGAGGTTTGGGCCTTCTCGGCGCACAACGAGCTGCGCGTGGTCAGCCTGGAAGGCGCGCCCGTGGTGGACCCCAAGCAGACCGTCATGCCCGAGAGCTGGCAGAGCTTTCCGGCCTACCGCATGGCGCCCGGCGCTACGTTGCAGATCAAGCAAAGCCGGCGCGGCAACCCCGAGCCGGCGCCCGACCAGCTGCGCCTCACGCGCCAGCTCTGGCTCGATTTCGACGGCCAGGGCTACACCGCGCAAGACCGCATCGAGGGCGAGCTGAGCCGCTCCACCCGTTTGGAGCTGGCCGCGCCGGGCGCCCTGGGCCGGGCTGAGCTCGACGGCCAGGATCAGCTGATCACGCGGCGCGGTCCGGCCAGCGCTGCGTCGGCATCGTCCCAACCCGATGGCATCGAGGTGCGCCAAGGCACCGCCGACATCACGGCAGAGAGCCGCTGGGCCCGCGGCGCGACCCTGCCGGCCAGCGGCTGGAGTGGCGATTTCCAATCGGCCCGCACCGCCCTGCACCTGCCCCCCGGCTGGCGCCTGCTGCACGCCAGCGGGCCGGACCGCGTGGCCGGCTCCTGGCTGGGCGCCTGGTCGCTCTGGGACTTTTTTTTCGTGCTGCTCAGCGCCCTGGCAGCCGGCCGCCTGCTGGGCTGGCCGCGCGGCCTGCTGCTGGGCGCCGCCCTGGTGTGCAGCTGGCATCTGCGCGATGCGCCGCAGTTCTTGTGGGTGTTCTGGCTGGGCCTGATGGCCATCAACCTCAACCTGGGCGCCATGGCCGAAAAGTTCAGCCGCCTGGCCCTCTTGCTGCGCCGCGCCGAGCAGGCCTGCATGGTGGCCATCGCCTTG
>JAIXSD010000507.1 GCA_027484885.1 Rubrivivax sp. | reverse complement strand
GGCCAGAGGTCGTGAACCGTCTTCAGGCGAGGGTTCGGGGTGTCGCCCTGGCGGATCTTCCAAAGCGTGGTGAATGGCACGCCGGACTCCGCAGCCAGAGCTGTGACCTCAGCGTGAGACAGGGATTCGAGGTGCTTCCGAACCTCTTCCGGGCTGGGGGGGCGAACCTCTTCCGAAACGGGGGTGTGTGTGTCCATGGCTGAAAATGTACCGCATCCGGTATGTGTTGTGCAACCACATTCGGTATGGCCAGCAAATTACCGTGTCGACATGGAGCCAAAAGACCCGAAAACCTACTTGTGGGCCAACATCTGCACCCTCTTGGGTGACAGCTCGCCATCCATTGACAAGGTGGCGAAGGCTGTAGGGGTTGGCCGGGGGACTGTTCAGCGCATCAAGGAAGCGCAGACAAGCGTGGGCCTGGATGTGTTGCGCGAGATCGCGGCGGCGCTCAAAACTGAGGTGTGGGCGCTACTCCGGCCACCAGAGGAAAAGGCTGACGGCCTGGACTACAAAACCGCTGCCCTGATGGCCGCCTATGCCTGGGAAGACGAAGCCGAGCGCGAGCTGCTGGTGACGTTCTGCCACGCTGTCTCCAAGAAGCTGGAGAAAATGGCTGAATCTGCTAGAAACGTTAAAACCGGCACGCCCCTCTGAAGAGTGAAGGGTTTTCCCTGCCGTACTGAAATTACAGTGACTCAATCAGCCCGCAGTGGCGCAGTTGGGTCACTCACATGGACGAGAAACAGGAAGGCCAAGGGCGGATAGACACGGCAAACGGGCCGGTGTTTTTCATCCAGACTACAGCCGCAGAGCCTGACATTCCGCAGGAATCCGGCCGCGAGTGTCCGCAATGCAAACGGATCGCCTGGCGGTCGTCGCGCTGGTGCTGGCATTGCAAGTTCGATTTTGATAGGGCCGCCCTGCCCCGCATTCACCCATCGAAGGTCGCCGCGCTGTCGCTCTTCTTCAACGCCTTGCAGTGCGTCATTTTGGGATTTTTGCTCTACACGGCGCACACCGCTTAATCCCGACATGCTCGCAACAAATTCACGGGCTGCAGAGCGCGCAAAGGTTTGACAAGATTGCCCCTCCACACAGGAGGTCTATCGTGAGCCAGGGGGACAGCAAGCCGGATTTTTCAGATGTCAGCCGCACCGTGAGGTCGCTGTTGGGCCTGGATGTGCAAGAGACAAAGGCAGCTCGAGCGCCATCCCCACAAGGCACTATTGGCGTCGTCAACGGCCCGGTGTACTTTCTAGGTCAGGTAGCCAGTTCTGATTTGAAAGAGATCCTGGCCACATCGAGCAAACAAGGTGGCGAAACTGGAAAAGTTTGACCTGGCGATGGTGTTTCTAGCCAAAGTTGTTGGCTTTGGCCTTGTCCTGGCTTCAGTTGCTGCTTGGGTGTTTCAAGCCTATTGGTTCTTGCGCTACGGCCATTGGACAAGCCTTGACATCACAAGGCTACTCGCAGAGGTTGGTGATCCTCCAGGCCTGCGCTTGTGGGCCATGGCCCCTGCCACATGGATTGGCCTTCACAAAATCCTCTCTTGGATTCCTGTCCCAATCTTTGTTGGCGGGCTTGGGGTCTGGATCATGGCCAAGGTCAATTTTCATTCCTGAATTTCTAAGATCATGATTAAGACCCTTGTGAAGTGGGCTCTCTGGGCGTTCGTAGGCGTTATGGCATTTGTCGCTTGGGAATCTCTACCGGAGTCGATTCGTCCGCTTGCGGCCCTGACGATTGGCATTGCCGTGATGGTCTATCTCAGCAACGAGGAAGCCAAAAAGCGGCATGAAGCGCTCAAACAGCAATTGGAGAGCCTTCGTCATGAAATTAGGGACGCGCTGGATCGTTAGCGCGGCTTTGGGCATTGCGCTACTGGCGGCATCCCCTGGCGCCTTCCCTGGTCCGCGATCACCAAAAGCCCGCGCCGAGTTCGTCAAAGCTAACCCATGCCCTGCTACCGGCAAGCCTCGCGGGGCCTGCCCAGGTTGGCATGTTGACCACATCGAGCCATTGAAGTGCGGCGGCCCAGATCGACCAGAGAACATGCAATGGCTGACGGTTGAGCAGCACAAGAAGAAGACAGCCGCCGAGGCCAAGCTCTGCAGACACCGACACTGACCCGCACGACCACAACGAGCCCGCCACTGAGCGGGCTTTTTTGCGTCCTCAAAATATTTTTCAGCTTTCGTACCGAATACGGTTGACTGACGAATACCGCATCCGGTACATTGCATCCATCGCAACCAAACAGGAAGCAGCGATGGACACCACCAAACCCAGCCCCCGCGAAGTCAAGTTCACCAGCAAGATGCTCAGCGAGTTCGCTGGCCCTGTTGAAGTGACTGCCACGTTCACTCAAGACCTGGACGGCTTCCCCGAAGACCCACGCTTGATGGTCGGCAATCTGGACATCGGCTTCTTCATTGACAAGAAGCTGCTGCCGGCCCTGGACATTGAGGCCCGCGATGCTCTGTATTCCGAGCTGAAGGCAGAGAGCCAAGCCCACGACGAAGACCGCGCCGAGTGCCGCCGCGATGACGCTCGCACTGCCGATGCATTTATCCCGCTGCGTGGCCTGAGCCTCAATCATCAATTCATGCCAACGGCTGAGCAGATGGACGCTGTGGATGAAACGATGGAGGCATCGGTATGAACTACCAGCGCAACCCCTTCCCGGCTGGGTGTGACATGCAGGGCCGCTATCAAACCCGCCTGTGTGCTGCCGAGGATGCCAGCGGGATCTGTGACACATGCCCCGGCGAGCTGGATAGCCCCGAGTCCGTGTTCCAGGCTGAGCCGCAGCGCGAGCCGACACCCTGGCGCGCCCTTGGCTTCATGTTCGCCGTTGCATTTGGCTCCATCGCTTGCTTGCACGTTCTGGTGCCGCAATGAGTACCGATGAGGTAACTGAGCAGTCCCTGAGCAGCATTGCCGCAAGCGTCGGCGTTGCTTTGACTGTGTTGATTTCTCTGCTGGCGGCCATCGCTTGTGATGCGCTGACCCCGGCGAACTTTGGAGGTTGAAAGACCATGAATGCAGTGACGAAAGACGAAACGCAGGTTCTGGAGCTGGAGCCGCAGCAGGCCGCCCTGGTTCCCGCAATGCAGCAAGGCGGCGCGCTGGCCGCGAGTTCTCCGGCCGCCATGATGTTGCAGGCCATGGCTCAAGGCGCATCGCTGGAGCAAGTCGAAAAGATGATGGATCTTCAAGAGCGCTGGGAGCGGCGCGAGGCCGAGAAGGCTTTCAATGAAGGCCTAGCTCAGTTCAAGGCTGAGGCAGTGGAGGTGATGAAGCGCAAGCAAGTTTCATTCACCACTCGCGACGGGGACACGACCAGCTACAAACACGCCGAGCTTAGCGATGTGGTTGATGCTGTCGGCCCGGCACTCTCAAAGCACGGCTTCAGCTATCGCTGGGATGTGAAGCAAGAGAAGGGTGAAATCACTGTCACTTGCATCTTGAAGCACGCCAAGGGCCACAGTGAGGCCGTGACTATGAGCGCGCCGCCCGATGCCAGCGGCAAGAAGAATGCCATTCAGCAGATCGCGTCCGCGACCAGCTACTTGCAGCGATACACGCTGAAGGCCATCACTGGCGTAGCCGAAAAGGGACAAGACGACGACGGCTTGACCGCTGCAACTCCTGCAGATGACGAAGTCGTTCTTGATGCATGGCGTGCTGAGGCTTTGAAAGGCGACAAGGCTCTCCGTGCCTACTACACCAAGCACACACCTACTGAGGAGTTTTGGACAAGGTACGGCAAGGCACTGAAGCAGGCGGCCAAGCAGGCTGACGCAGAGGTGCAGGAATGATCGTCCTCAACCACCCACAAGGCTCCGAGGACTGGCTGCGCGCACGCGTCGGCGCGATCACGGCATCTCGCTTTGCAGATGCTCGCTCGATGGTCGGCGGCCTGACTCAGCAGCAAGCCATCTATGTCAAGGCTATGCAGGCCGGCAAGGGCCAGGCTGCAGCGCTGATCGAAGCCGGCTACAAAAACAAGCCGAACGCTACAGCGGTAGAGCTTGCGCTTGCCGGCCAGCCAGTCGGAGAGCCCAGCGACAAGGCCATCAAGTACGCCTGGCTGATCGCCATGGAGACGATTGCACGCGAGCCGCTGGACGAAACCTTTGTTACCTACGCCATGCGGCGCGGCCAGGAGTTGGAGCCGCGCGCCCGGGCTGTCTATGAGCAGCGAACCGGCGCATGGGTCGAAGAGGTCAGCCTGATCCTGACTGACGACGAGCGCTTCGGCTATTCGGCTGATGGCTTCCGTGATGACGATGGGCTGATCGAGATCAAGTGCCCAATGGCCTGCGACAAGCTGGGCGAAGTCTGGCAGCACCCCGAGTCCGCTCATCTTGAGTACATCGACCAGATCAACGGTGGTCTGTGGATCACCGGCCGCAAGTATTGCGACCTGATCGTCTATTGCCCTTGGCTTGCGCCGGTCGGCAAGGACTTGTTTGTCAAGCGCATCCACCGCGACGACAACGCGATCAACGAACTGGAAACGGATCTTGTGCGCTTCATGCGCATGGTTGACAGCTTCGTCGCCATCCTGCGCACACCAACCAAGATGACCGGCGCGCCAAAGGAAGAGAAGAGCGCGCCGGCTGCAGAGCCCGCCCCATGGGGTGATGCGCTCACGCCATCAACGGCCGCCCCTGCCCTGGCCATCGAATCAATCCAATTCTGAGCCCACATCATGACCACTGAAACCGCATCCGAACTTGTTGACCGCGCCAAGATCGAAGCCATCCGCGCTTGCGTGGCCAAGTCGCAAAACCTTTCTTCTGAGCGCATCAGCAACGGCATCGCGCAGGTTGAGGCCATCAGCGTGGACGCCGAAACCTGGGCAGAGTTCGCCGAGGAAGCCGCACAGGCCAAGTCCATGACGCTGGCCGCCATGCTGAACCTGCGCGACTCAGCCAAGGCCCGCGAGGAAGAGGCCGCCCGGGTCGAAGCGCAGCGCCTGGAAAACGAGCGCATCGCAGCCGAACAGCGCGCAGCGTCTGAAGCCATCGCGGCTCAACAGCGAGCCCTAGCCGAACAAGCCGCGGCACTCGCAGCCCAGCAGAAGGCCATTGACGACGCCAAGGCTGAAGCAGCGCGCAAGGAGCGCGAAGCCGAAGAGGCCGAAGCCCGGAATCGCCAAGCACAGATCAATGCCCAGATGCGCACGTTGGACGCCGCAGAAGATGCCGCCATCGTTGCAGCGCCTGCGCCAGCTCCGGCAGTAGTGGCGGCAACACCTCGCCCCATCCACCCAGCCGCCGCAGCCCTTCGCAACGAGCCGCCGACCCTGAAGCTCGGCACGATCTGCGACCGCCTCGGCTTCACCGTGTCTGCCGCCTTTATGGCTGAACTCGGCTTCGACGCACACATGGAAAAGCGCGCTTGCATGTACCGCGAAAGCGAATGGCCGGCCATCTTTCACCAAGCACGACTGCTGGAAGAAAGACAAGCAACGGTTTTGCGCCGCCCTCTCTGCAATCACAAAGGGCTGAGCCATGAGCCACATGGATGACATCTATCAAGCGCTGGTCGAAGGTGAGCGCGCCGCAGCGTATCTCCGCAACATCGCCCAAGGCGTTGATGCTTGGGACCGAGTTCGATCGCGTGAACGAACTTTGGCTGACGGCATGAGGGCGTTTGAGCGACTGCGCGAAGAGATGCGCCGCAGCCCTGTCTACGTTGAGCCACCCGAGGACTTCAAGCCCACCAGCTGCATGTGCAGTTGGCCGACTGTCAGCCCTCCATGCAGTTGGTGCACAGACCCGGACAACGATCCGGACGCGCAACCCGAATGAACCACATAAAGGTGACTGACATGAGCAACACACACGAAGCGCTGAAGCTGGCTGATGACATCAAGGGCTCCGGCCAATTCAGCCCGCTGAAAACGCTTGACGACGCCGAAGCCATGCTCCGCACCCAGCATGCACTGATTGTGCAGATGGCCGAGGCGCTGGAAGCCGCGCTTGAAGGTAATGAGTACAGAAGCCTTCAAGGTGAATGGGCCTGGCACAGCAAACAGATGCCAAGCAATGCAGCGCTTGACAAGGCGCGCGACTCACACGTCGCCGCCACCCAATACCTGAAAGGCCAGCAATGACCAAGCAAGACACACTGCCGCCGCTGGATGAACGTGCCGAGTTTGAAGAATGGTGCGTCGCAGAGCTTAATTACGGCTACGACTTTGCGAAAGACGAGAAGGGAGATTACACGCACGACGCAACAGAAACTGCATGGTACGCATGGGAGGCGCGCGCAGCACGAGCCGCCCTCGCCGCTCAGGCACCCCAGCCCCTTGATTCCATTGAGCAGTACCGCCTTCAGATGGCAGGAATCAGCACAGCGGCAATCGGGTATTGGAAAGAAGGTGATTCGATTCACCCCGATTACGACACGGTGGCGCTGCGGGACGTTGCCAAGCTCTACGCGAAATATGACGAGCTTTACAAGAAGCTGAACCCCCAGCCGCAGCCCGAGCAGCAGGCACCCCAGCCCCCCGCAGGATTCGCCCTTGTCCCGCTTCGGATGAGTCAAGACATGCGCGATGTGACCGACAGCGAGGGTTGGACCTGGGAGGACTTGTTGGCAGCAGCAGGTGCCGTCACTGAAGAGGAGTACACCGCAATATCAGCGGCACCCCAGCAGGCCCAGGAAGTGGCGGGCAGCTACCAAGCGGGATGGGATGCCTGCATGTCGCTTTGGGCAGATCACATGAAGCGGATGAATGCAGCGCTGAATGCGCCAATGAAGCTCGGCTACGCAAACCATGCTGCCGAGTTACACGCAAGGATGACACAAGAACTTGCCGCCGCACCCCAAGCAGCCCCGGCACCCCAGACAGAGCCAAAAAACCTGCCGCCCGCAAGCCCTGATACGAAGGGTCGGTGCAACGACGAGCGCGCTTGCAAAAACTGCTATTCGGGTCAGGGCAAATGTTTGAACCAGCAGGCGGCACCGGAACCCCAGGCGCTGACTGATGCCAAAAAACTGGATGCAGAGCCGCTTGCACCGATCCAACTCGACGCAGCCGCGAAGAAGCTCGCAGAGCTGTTCGACTACCCATGGGCGCACATGCCAGCGAAAGGCCGGCAGACGATGCGAAACAACGTCATCGAGGTGCTACAGGCAATCGACGCAGCCCGAGCTGCGAGCGCAGGGGGTGAGGGATGAGGCTCACCAAGTCCCAGCGCGCCACACTGCGAGAGATGTTCGGCGGGCACTGCGCGTACTGTGGCCAACCGCTTGGCGACCGCTGGCACGCTGACCATGTTGCCCCTATCGTTCGTAGCGACTGGTGGGCTAAGCGCGCAGGCAAAGAAGACACGGGGCCGGACTACCCGGAACGCGACACCTTTGCCAATTTGATGCCGGCCTGCGGCCCATGCAACATTGATAAGCATCGAATGACGCTTGAGGAATGGCGCGGGCAGCTGCAGCGGCGGTGTGGAGTGCTGGCGTCCAGCTACTCAACTTATCGAAGTCTCATCCGGTTCGGGTTGATCGTTGAAACGCAAGCCCCAATCGTTTTTTACTTTGAGCGCGCAGCCAAGAAAGGCTCCCCCACATGAGCATCCGCAAGATCAAGCGTAGCCTGCGCGTCATCTATATCAGCGGGTGTTTGCAATTTGATGGGAGCCGTTCAACCATGGCTTTTCAAGTACGGAGGTGGAACCAATGAGCAAAGGCACCGTGACCCGAACAAGCCTGGCTGCTGAGATTGACGGCAAGGTGTACTTTGTCGCCCTTCCTCAAGACCGGCTGGCAATGCTGATGAAGATTGCCGCAAGCCTTTTCGATGACGGGAAGCTGACCGTCGTTCCTGCCCCGGCCGACTACAAATTTCAGGAGATTCCTCGATGAGCGCAAACAAGCTGGCCCAGGACGTTCAAACGTGGATCAACAACTGGGATGCCGAGGGATTTGGCTGCGCATGCGCCCCCGGCGTCACTTGCGGGACATGCCAATGGCGGAACCGAATTCGGCCTTTGCGCGAAGCACTTGCCGCCCACCAAGCACACCAAGCACAGCAAGCACAGCAGGCACAAGAGCCTGTGGCTTGGCAAGTCTGGTGGGGACTTGGAAAAATGCGCTTGAGCAGCGTGCATCTTGAGAAAGCTGCTGCCGAGGAAGCTGCGAGCCGGATCAGGAGCTACACCGAAGTCCGCCCGCTCTACACATCCCCGCAGCCATCCCATGTGCCAGGGTGGCAGCTTGTGCCCGAAAAGATCACCGAAGAACAGCATGTAGCCGCCTGCAAGGTCTTGCTGCGAGCCAATGGGCTGGATGGCCTGCCGCAGCGGATGCTTGATGCGATTCGGACTGCTGCTCCACAGCAAGGAGACAAGACACCATGAGCCAGGAACAAATCGAACTGCCCGAGCCTGATGGGTACACATGGCACGAAGGGAGAATCCGAGCCGGAGCTTATGTAGCCGGATTTGGATTCAGCTTGGACAAACCTCCTGCGAACCCCAGCTCAGTCATTGAGCAGGAAGTTGCCGAAGTCTATTTCTCCACGACAGTTCGCCGCCTGATTGCCGAGGCAGTTGCGGCGGAGCGGGAGGCTTGCGCGCTGGCCTGCGACGAGGCAAAGGCTCAAAGCCGGAATCATCTTTTCCGCTCGGGCCTTTCTATTGCGGCGGGGGCCATCCGTACCCGAGGAGACAAGACATGAGCATTGAAGCCATCAAGGAAGCGCTGAAAGCCCTGGATGAGGCCGACGCGAAACTGGCAACCGCAGATGAAAATAATTTCATAGCACGCCTAATTGACGTTAAAAATTTAACCAACGACTTTTCATCAAAATGCAATGTTCCCGCCATCCGCTCACTGATTGAGCGCCTGGAGGCAGCAGAGAAGGCCGCGGCTCGGCATCGAGTTGAGCGCGACCATTCCCGGGCCTGCTATGAAAGCTCAATCAAGCTGCTAACCGGCATTCATTCGCTTCTGTACCCGGCGCCGACCACAATGCCAGACGGGCGCGTGATGGTATTCCGGCCAAATGGCTTGGACCCACATGAAACCATGCAGAGCCTAAGCGACAGGATCAGGGCCATTCCTGACGAGCTTGCAAAGTCTGAAAAGCAGTCTGGAGGCTTGGCCGAGGGGGTGAACCAATGAGCCTGATGACGCAAGCGTATCTGCTGGACAAGTACGGGCCACGGCTGGATATTGCCCAGCTGGCCGATGTCTTGGACTTGACCCCGAAAACGCTACTGAACCAGATCAGCGCCGGCACATGTTCAGTTCGCACCTACCTGGATGGCGGCAAGCGATGGGCCGATGTGCGCGACGTTGCCGAGCGGTTCGACGCGCTCAGGTCGCAGGCGGCTTGACTGGCTCCGTCTTGTGCAAGTCCTCGGGCTTGAGCTGCGTGTACCGGCGCAAGTTCTCCCACTTCTTGTGCCCCGTCACGATGGCAACTTGCTGAATCTCGTAGCCGCTTTCAAACATGCGGCTAGTGCCTTCGTGGCGCAGGTCATGGAAATGCAGGTCGGGGATGCTCAGAGCCCGGCACGCCTCGGTGAAATACTTGCTGAGAGTGCTTGGCTGGAGCGGGAACAGCCGCTCATCGTCGCGCGGGAGCGCTTGAACGATTGACCATGCAGCCGGTAGCAATGGGATGGTTTCATCGTTGCCGGCCTTCTTGCGCGGGTCTTTGCGGTCGCGGATGGTCAGCAGCTTCTTGGCCTCGTCCAGATCAGCCCAGACCACCCGGCATATCTCGCCCTGGCGCATGGCCGTAGCGGCTGCAAACAGCACAGCCGACGCGTACATGATGCCGCGCCCGTTGGTCATGATCTCCACGATGCGGTCAAGCTCGTCGCCGGTCGGCCTGCGCTCGCGCTTCCCACCTCCACCGATCAGCCCCAAGTGCTTGAGCAGCGGGCGGGCCAGGCCAACAGAATCAGGCAGCAGCAGGTTTTTCGCGCTGGCCGCGTACCGAAGCGCTGTGCTGAGCTTCGATAGATCCATGTTCAGCGTGTAGGGCCCGGCGCCTTCATCCTTGCGTGTCTGGCAGTAGGCCACCAGATCCTCGGTGTTCAATCGCATGGCGTCCCGGTCGCCCAGAACACGCTTCAAGGCCTTGAGCATGTAATGCTCGTTGCTGGTGTCCAAGATTGGGCGCGATGCCTCCCGGAGCTTTGCATAGGCCTCGATGAGTTGGCCGACTGTGTGGGCCGCGCCATCAACCGGACGCCCAGCGTCTAGCTCTACTTCGATCTTTCTGGCCCAGGCCTGCGCGGCTGCTTTGGTAGGATGCGTTTTGGTGATTGGCTTGTGCCCGGCTCGTCTGATCTGAGCGCGCCACTTGCCGTTGACTTGGATGATTGAGGCCATTTGCTACCGTAGCAGTTTCGTAGCACCCCGACCGAGATACAGGGTGGAAACAGAATGATAGCTGCGGGACTCTTGCCCATGAAAACAGGCATAATCCCTAGTTCCTCCCGCCGTAGTTCAATGG
>JAIXSD010000405.1 GCA_027484885.1 Rubrivivax sp. | reverse complement strand
TTGACGCTGACATGGCCTTTGTCGCCGATCTGCTCGCGGATGCGCGTGGCGGCCTTGAGTTCGATGCCCTGGTCTTCGACCTGGGTGCCCGAGGTGCGGCGGTCGGTGGCGACCAGGGCGCCGCCCATCATGGCGCCGCCCAGCACCAGGGGGGCGCAGGCGGTGGACATGAAGGCTGCGCCCAGCGCGAGCAGCAGGACCGAGGTTCGGGCGTTGCGGTGTTGAAGCAGTTTCATGGGCAGGGAGGGGCTGTGAGTCGGTGAAGAAAGGGCGCGGCGGAAATGGGCGGCGGAGCGTGAATGCTCTGCCGGCTCATTCACTTTTTATTCACTCGCGCCCAGCAATTGCAGGTCGAGTGCGTCGCACAGACAGTGGGCCAGCAGACGCTGGGCCTCGGACACGCGTGCGGCGCGGCTGTGCGGCACGCGGATCTGCACATCGGTGTCTTGCAGCAGGGCGCGCATCTCGTCGGTGGGACTGCCGGTCAGCGCGATCACGCTCATCTCTTGCGCGTGAGCGGCTTCCAGCACCGGCGCCCAGCGGGCTTGCTGGTCGGGCTGGGCTTCGAAGATCAGCAGCAAATCACCGGGGTGGCCATGGGTCTGCACCTGGCGGGTCAGGGCGGTCTCGGCGCTGCAGCCGTGGGCCTGGCCGTCCAGGGCCCAGGCGGCGAGGCCGGGGCGGTCTTGTTCAAAGCGGCCGACCAGCAGGGCGGCCATATAGCTGGCATCCAGGGCCGACAGGCCTTGGCCGCAGCAGAGCACGCGGCCACCGCTGGTGATGCCCTCGATCAGCATCTGCGCGGCATCGGCCAGAGGGCGCGACAGGTTCTCGGCCACCTGGTACAGCAGGTCGGCGCTTTCGAAGAACTGGGTTTGGATTCTTTGCTCTAGCATGTGGCGGGATCATAAGCGAGTGCAGGCAAACCCTGGGTTCGCCGCCCAGGGCGCGCGATCCGGCACGCCGGGGCGCAGGGGCCAGGTCTTGACGCAGGCCCCGGTTTCTTCAAACGGCATCGAAGGCTGCGACCAGCCACTCCACCCGATCGCCATCGAGGGCCACCACATCGAAGCGGCAGGGCGGTGGGCTGGCGTGGCGCAGCAGGTAATGCTGGGCCGCGTAAATCAGCCGGGCCTTCTTGCGGGCGGTGACGCTGGCCGCCGCGCCGCCGTGCGAGAGGCCGGCCCGGGCGCGCACTTCGACGAAGACCAAGGTGCCATCGCGGGCGCGCAGAATCAGGTCCACCTCGCCCGCGCGGGCACGGGGCCCGGCGGCGACCCGATAATTGCGCTCCAGCAATTGCAGGCCGTGGGCCTGCAGATGGCGCAGGGCCGCATCCTCGGCGGCCTGGCCCAGGCGCTGGCGCGCCGTCGGCGTGCCGCTGCTTGCTGCTGCGGCTGCCTTGCTGGCCGACGCGCCCGTCTTTTTCGGAGAAGCCCACTTGAACATCGATGCCTCCCTGCTCCTGCAGGCGGCTGCAGCCGCCGCAGGTGGCCAGCAGTATCCTGCAGCCACGCTCTATGTGGTGGCCACGCCCATCGGCAATCTGGCGGACATCAGCTTGCGCGCCGTCCATGTGCTGAGCCTGGTCGATGCGGTGGCCTGCGAGGACACCCGGGTCAGCGCCGGCTTGCTGCGCCATCTGGGCCTGCACAAGCCCCTGGTCAAGCTGCACCAGCACAACGAGCATGAGGCCAGCGCCGACTTGCTGGCGCGGCTGAAGCAGGGCGAGCGCATCGCCTACATCAGCGACGCCGGCACGCCCGCCATCTCCGACCCCGGCGCGGTGCTGGTGGCGGCGGTGGCCGCGGCGGGGCTGCGCGTGCTGCCCTTGCCAGGGGCCAGCAGCACGGTCACCGCGCTCAGCGTGGCCGGCGACACGGCAGCCGAGGGTTTCGAGTTTGCGGGCTTCCTGCCCACCAAGACGGCCGAGCGCCGCAGCGCCTTGCAGGCCCTGACGGGCAGCCGGCGCAGCCAGGTGCTGTTCGAGGCGCCGCACCGCATCGGTGCCTTGCTGGCGCTGCTGGCCGAGCTCTGCCCCGAGCAGACGGTGACCGTCTGCCGCGAGCTGACCAAGCAATTCGAGACCGTGCACACGGCGCCGGCGGCCAGCCTGCCGGCCTGGCTGGCCGCCGATGCGCAGCGCGAGCGTGGCGAGTTTGTGCTCGTGCTCCATGCCGTGCGCGCCAGCCAGGCCGCGGCCGAAGACCTGCCGGCCGAGACCCTGCGTACGCTGGATCTCTTGTTGCGCGATCTGCCGCTCAAGCAAGCCGTCAGCCTGGCGGCCGAGTTGAGCGGGGCTTCACGCAACCGCCTCTACGAATTGGCCCTGGAACGAAAGAAACAACCCGCCGAGGATTGATCCCGGCAGGCTGTGGGCCGGCCTCTGGCGCCGGCATGCCATCGACAGGCCCTTATTGACCTGTCGCGGTCTTGTCGTTGTGCTTGGCGCGGTGGATGGCTGCGCTCTTGCGCTCCTGCATGCGGTGCAGATGACGGCGCTCTTGCTGAGTGACGGTGCCGTCCGCCTTCGCTTGGGCCTCAGCGTTCTGCACGGCGGCCTGGCCGCGCTCCAGGCGTTGGGTCTCCTGGGCTGTCAAGGCGCCCGAGGCCGCGCCCTGCGCGATGCGAGCCTGCTGATGCGCCTGGCGCTGATCCACACGCGGCGTGGCGGGCGTCTGGGCCTGGGCGCTGCTGGCAATCAGGCCCAGCAGGGCCGTGCCGATCAGGGACCCTTGGAGCTTGCGAATCATCGTGGCGGCTGCGTTCATGGGGTGAGGACCTTGTGTGGATTCGGCCCGAGGGCCGGTTGTGACGGGGAGGCATCAGGCCGCGTGTTTGCGTGCTTGATGCGATTCACAACGCCGCCGGCTCACTCGGCGGTGACCGCCAGGCGGTAAAGATCGGTGAAGCTCTGTGAGGCACTGTGGCCGCAGGCTCAGGCCTTGCGCTGCAGGCGCTGGGCGGCGCTGTCGCGATGCGGCCGCACCGGCTGCAGTTCACCCGCCCGGGCCAGGCCGAAGGCTGGCATGTTCAGGTAGATGCTCTCGTGCTCGCCCGCGCGCACCGAGTAGGTCTCGTGCCAGACGCCGACGGTGCCGTTGTTGCCCACGGCCTTGTTGAAGGCCGCCCAGGCCGGCAGGTGGGCCGATTGGCGGTCTTTCGCGTAGGCCAGCAGCTGGTCCATGGAGCGCCAGTACTGCACACCGATGACGGTGCGGCTGAACCACATCTCGGCGTGCAGCAGGCCGCGTTCGGGCTGGGCGCGCAACTCGGCCAGCATGCGCGGCATGGCGGCCGCCACCGGCCACCATTTGTGCAGCAGCCAGGGTTTGTTGATGCGCATGCCAATCAGGAAGACGACAAAGTCGCCGTCGATCTGGGCCGTCATTCTTTGAGCGTGGATCATGAGGGAGGGAGTCAGAGAAACATCGACAGGACTCCAGTGTCGGCGCCGGCTCGGTGTTTCGGAACTGGCTATATTGCGACCCAGATATTCATTTTTGAATTGGAGGCCGCATGGCCCTGGACTGGTCGCATGTGCAGATTTTTCTCGCCCTGGCCGAGGCCGGCTCGCTCAACCGGGCTGCGCCGCAGCTGGGCCTGAGCCAGCCCACCTTGGGCCGGCAGCTGGTGGCGCTGGAGGAATCGCTGGGCCAGGTTTTGTTCGAGCGCCACAGCCGGGGCTTGAGCCTGACCGAGGCCGGCCAGGCCCTGCTGCCGGCCGCACGGCGCATGCGCGAGGGCGCGCAAGAGCTGGCCCTGGCTCTGGCCGCGCGCGACCAATCGCTGGCCGGCACGGTGCGCCTGACCGCCAGCGACATCGTCAGCACCTATTTCCTGCCGCCGGTGCTGCACGCGCTGCGCCAGTGCTACCCCGAGGTGCAGATCGAGCTGGTGGTCAGCAACGAGCAGGAAGACTTGCAGCAGCGCAGCGCCGACATCGCCCTGCGCATGGTGCGCCCCGAGCAGGAGATGCTGGTGGCGCGCAAGCTCAGCGAATGGCCGGTAGGCGTGTTTGCCCACCGCGACTACATCGCCCGCCGCGGCCTGCCGCAGATGGGCCATGTGCTGGAACACGACTGGCTGGGCTACGACCGCTCGGACCGCATGCTACGCGGCTTTGCCGCGGCCGGCATGCCGGTGCCGGTGAGCTTCTTCGGCTTGCGCTGCGACAACCAGGTGGTGGTCTGGGAAGCCATGCGCGCCGGCATGGGCCTGGCCGTCAGTGCCGTGGCCCTGGGCGAGCGCGACCCGGACGTGCAGCAGGTGCTGCATGACTTGCCGATCGAGCCCCTGCACCTGTGGCTGACCGCCCACCGCGAGCTGCGTGACACGCCGCGCTTGCGGGTGATCTACGACGCCCTGGCCCAGGCCTTCGCGCGGCCGTTCTGATTCTGCGGCAGGGCCAATTGGGCGCCGCCCCTGCACGGCCGCGCCCGCTCCTACAATGGCTCGCATGATCTCGCGCGAACCCACTCTTGCCCGCCTGGTAGCAGCCCGCAGCCAATTGCTGGAGCCGTACGGCCTCAGCGAACATGTTCTGACCAAGGCCTTGCGCCTGATCACCGAACACCGGGTTGATGATGCCGACCTCTACTTCCAGACCACCCGTGCCGAGGGCTGGAGCCTGGAGGAGGGCATCGTCAAGAGCGGCTCCTTCAGCATCGACCAGGGCGTGGGCGTGCGCGCCGTGGCCGGCGAGAAGACGGCGTTTGCCTACTCCGACGATATTTCCGAAGCGGCCTTGATGGACGCCGCCCTGACCGTGCGCAGCATCGCCGCCGCCGGCCAGAGCCGCCGCGTCAAGGTGCCCAGCGTCGGCACCGTGGCGCCAAGCCGTGCGCTCTACGGCGCCGCCGACCCGATCGCCAGCCTGGACAGCACTGAGAAGGTGGCCCTGCTGGAGCGCGCCGAGCGCATGGCCCGTGCCAAGGACCCGCGCGTGGCCCAGGTCATGGCCGGCCTGGCCGCCGAACACGATGTCGTGCTGGTGGCGCGCGCCGACGGCACCCTGGCCGCCGATGTGCGGCCGCTGGTGCGCATGTCGGTGACCGTGATCGCCGAGAGCAATGGCCGCCGTGAGGTGGGCAGCGGCGGCGGTGGCGGCCGCTTCGGCCTCGCCTATTTCACCGACGAGATGATTGCCAGCTATGTCGATCAGGCCGTCAACGCCGCACTGACCAACCTTGACTCGCGCCCGGCTCCGGCCGGCGAGATGACCGTGGTGCTGGGCCCCGGCTGGCCTGGCGTGCTGCTGCACGAGGCCATCGGCCACGGACTGGAAGGCGACTTCAACCGCAAGGGCTCCAGCGCCTTTGCCGGCCGCATCGGCCAGCGTGTCGCCGCCAAGGGCGTGACCGTGCTGGACGACGGCACCATCCCCGACCGCCGCGGTTCGCTCAATGTCGACGACGAGGGCTGCGCCTCGCAGCGCAATGTACTGATCGAGGACGGCATCCTCAAGGGCTATATCCAGGACGCGATGAATGCCCGCCTGATGAAGGTGGCGCCCACCGGCAACGGCCGCCGCGAAAGCTATGCCCATCTGCCCATGCCGCGCATGACCAACACCTACATGCTCGGCGGCGACAAGGACCCGAAGGAAATCATCGCCAGCATCAAGAAGGGCCTGTACGCCACCAACTTTGGCGGTGGCCAGGTGGATATCACATCGGGCAAGTTTGTCTTCTCGGCCAGCGAAGCCTTCTGGGTGGAAAACGGCCAGATCCAGTATCCGGTCAAGGGCGCGACCATCATCGGTAACGGCCCAGATGCACTGACCCGCGTCACCATGATCGGCAACGACATGCAGCTGGACACGGGCGTGGGCGTCTGCGGCAAGGAAGGCCAGAGCGTGCCCGTGGGCGTGGGCCAACCGACCCTGCGCATCGATGGCCTGACCGTGGGCGGCACCGCCTGAAACCTGTTGTGCCAAGGCCTCAGTGCCTCATCTGGCGCTGAGCGTTTGTCAAAAACTGCGTGCTACATTCCAGCTCATGCACTCGCCGAAGACCTATTTCTTTAGCTTTTTTTGGTTCTCTGACCGCACCGGCGGCCGAGAGGTGAGCGCGTAAACCAAGCAAGACAAGCAAGCACAGCGCACAGATCTCAAGAAACCGCCGGGTCCACCACCCGGCGGTTTTTTTTCGTCTCTTGAGCCGCGCTGCATTGAATTCAGACCACGGAAAGTGAGAGTCACGCCCATGAATGCCAAGTCCGCCAAACCGGAGATTCAGGCTGAACGCTGGTACTCGCAAGAGGACAAGACCAGCGCGACCGATGACGAGCGCATCGTCGACATCACGCCGCTGCCGCCGCCGGAGCACTTGATCCGTTTCTTCCCCATCCGCGGCACGCCGATGGAGCAGCTGATCGCTGGCACACGCCAGAGCATCCGCAAGATCATGCAGCGCAAGGACGACCGCCTGCTGGTCATCATCGGCCCCTGCTCCATCCACGACCCGGCCGCGGCGCTGGAGTACGCGCGCCGCCTGCTGCTCGAGCGCGAGAAGTACGCCGACACGCTGGAGATCGTGATGCGCGTCTACTTCGAGAAGCCGCGCACCACGGTGGGCTGGAAGGGGCTGATCAACGACCCCTACCTCGACGAGAGCTACCGTATCGACGAAGGCCTGCGCATCGCGCGCCAGCTGCTGCTGGAGATCAACCGCCTGGGCGTGCCGGCCGGATCTGAGTTCCTGGACGTGATCTCGCCGCAGTACATCGGCGACCTGATCTCCTGGGGCGCCATCGGCGCACGCACGACCGAGAGCCAGGTGCATCGCGAGCTGGCCTCGGGCCTCTCGGCCCCGATCGGCTTCAAGAACGGTACCGACGGCAATATCAAGATCGCCACCGACGCCATCCAGGCGGCGGCACGCGGCCACCATTTCCTCTCGGTGCACAAGAATGGCCAGGTGGCCATCGTCGAGACCAAGGGCAACAAGGACTGCCATGTGATCTTGCGCGGTGGCAAGGCGCCCAACTACGACGCCGAGAACGTGGCCGCCGCCTGCAAGGATCTGGCCGCCTCCAAGCTGGACACCACGCTGATGGTGGACTGCTCGCATGCCAACAGCTCCAAGCAGCATCTGCGCCAGCTCGAGGTGGCGCGCGATGTGGCGGCGCAGATCCGGGCCGGCAGCCAGAGCATTTTTGGCGTGATGGTGGAAAGCCATCTGCACGACGGCGCGCAGAAGTTCACGCCCGGCAAGGACGATGCCCGCAAGCTGGAGTACGGCAAGAGCATCACCGACGCCTGCCTGGGCTGGGACGATTCGCTCGAGGTGCTGGAGGTGCTCAGCGCCGCGGTGAAGGCGGCGCGCGCGTGATTTGAGTCCCTGCCCGGCGGCCCGGTTCTGAGCCAGAATCGGGCCGTTCCAGCCCCGAAAGGCCCGCGATGCGCAGTGAAGTGAAGGTCGTGTTCAGCCCGCTCCAGCAGTTCGATCTGGTGGTGGATGCCGAGGAAGTCTTGAGCTTCGAGGCCGCCCGCAAGTGGCTGGACGAGCAGTACGTCAAGAACGAGTGCGAGCCCATGCGCGGTTCGGGCAAGGTCTTGCTGGCCGACAAGATTCTCGGCGTGGCCGCGGCCGTGGGCCCGGCCGCCTTCAGCGACCCGGCCTGGGCCATGGACTACGCCCGGGCCACCAGCGGCGCCCTGAGCAAGGCCTTGCTCAAGGTCGACGTGGCCAAGCGCACGCTGTCCTACTGAGCCTGCGGGCTTGATCAGGCCTGCAGCTGCGGCGCTGGCAGCTGCCAGCCCAGCTGCAGCGAGGCCAGGCGCAGCGCCGCCACCACCAACATGCCGCTGAAGAAGGCGATCTGGCGCGGCAGGCCCAGGGCTCGCAGCAGCAGATAGGCGGCAATGCCGCCGATCGCCGCGCTGGCGTAGATGTCCCGGCGCAGCAGCAGGGGCACCTGGCCGGTCAGCAGGTCGCGCAGCACGCCGCCGCCGCTGGCGGTGATGGTGCCCAGCAGCACGACCACCAGGCGGGGCTTGCCGGCTTCCTCGGCGATCTCCGCGCCGCACAGGGCGAACAGGGCCAAGCCCAGGGTGTCGGCCAGCACCAGGGCGACATGGCCGCTGGCCAGGGCCTGGCTCCAGCGGCTGGCGGCCAGGGCGGTCAGCAGGGCGGTGAGGCCGATGACCTTGATGTAGCGCGTGTCCGTCATCCAGAAAATGGGGTGGCGGCCGAGCAGCAGGTCGCGCAGGGTGCCGCCGCCGATGGCGGTGATGGCGGCCAGCACCAGCACGCCGAACAGGTCCAGCCCGGCCTGCATGGCGGCCAGGGCGCCGCTGCTGGCGAACACGGCCACGCCGGCCAGATCCATCCAGTACAGGATGGCGCGGGCGCGCGGGGTCAGGGATTCTTTGTCGTCGGCAACAGCATTCATGGGGCAGGATTTTCGCAGCCCCGCCTGGCCGCCCGGCAAAACTTGCAGCCCGGGCTCTTGAAGCTCAGGCGCGCGTCCCCACATCCCGCTCACCAGCGTGGGCGGCAGGCCGTTCCGCGCCCATCGTCTTTTTGTTTGTTTGTCTTTTGTTTTTCAAAGATCCACGGGCACGCCATGACACAAAAACAAACCCATGCCTTCCAGGCCGAGGTCAAGCAGATCCTGCACCTCGTCACCCATTCGCTGTATTCCAACAAGGAAATCTTCTTGCGCGAGCTGGTGTCCAACGCCTCGGACGCCTGTGACAAGCTCCGCTTCGAGGCCCTGGACCATGCCGAGCTCTTCGAGGACACGCCGAACCTGGAAGTTCGGGTTTCGTTTGACGAGGCCGCCCGCACCGTCACCATCAGCGACAACGGCATCGGCATGAGCGCCGAGGAAGCCATCGCCCACCTCGGCACCATCGCCAAGAGCGGCACGCGCGAGTTCATGGCCAAGCTCGAGGGCGACCAGAAGAAGGATGCCAACCTGATCGGTCAGTTCGGCGTGGGCTTCTACTCGGGCTTCATCGTCGCCGACCGCATCACCGTCGAAACCCGCCGGGCCGGCCTGAAGGCCGAAGAAGGCGTGCGCTGGACCTCGGAAGGCACGGGCGACTACGAAGTCGAGACCATCACCAAAGCCGGCCGCGGCACCGATGTGATCCTGCATCTGCGCGAGGGCGAGGATGAGTTCCTCAAGACCTGGCGCCTGAAATCGGTCATCAGCAAGTACTCCGACCACATCTCCCTGCCCATCCTGATGAAGAAGGAGGAGTGGGACGCCGAGGCCGCCAAGCAGGTGATCAAGGACGAGTGGGAATCGGTCAACAAGGCTTCGGCCCTGTGGTCGCGCTCCAAGAGCGAAGTCACGCAAGAGCAGTACGACGAGTTCTACAAGCAGATCAGCTACGACACCGAGGCGCCGCTGGCCCACACCCACAACCGCGTGGAAGG
>JAIXSD010000248.1 GCA_027484885.1 Rubrivivax sp. | reverse complement strand
TTGCCGTGGCGTTTGCAGTGGTCTTTGACGCGCCAGTAGGCGTCGTGGCTGATGCAGCCGGTCTGGCAGATCACCAGGTCGGCGGCGGCCAGGCTGGCGTCGAGCTTGGCGACGGCGTCCTCTTCGCCGCCGTCGTGGTGCAGAAAACGGCCGCCCGTGCCTTCGATCAGCTGGCGGTAGATGGGCACCACGCTGGGCCGGCCGCCGACGCAGAGCACGGCGCGTTCAGCCAGGTCGGGCGCGGCCTCGGGCGCCGCGCTGGCCACCGGCTCGGCCGGTGCGATCGCCTGCAGGCGCTGCAGCTCGGCCTGGCTTTCGCGCTGGCGCTGCTCGGCCAGCGCAGCATCCTGGCGGGCGCGCAGCAGGGCGCGTTCCAGGTCCTGAATGCGGCTGAGTTGATGGCGGATCTGCTCGGCTTGCTCCTGGCGGTGGCGCAGGCCCGGCGCGGCGGCTTCGAGCGCTTGCATGTCTTCGCGCAGGCTGGCGAGCAAGGTGTCGCGGCCCAGCAGCTGGGCGCGAAGCTGCACCAGCTCGGCGGCCTGGCGCTCTTGCGCTGCGGCGCGTTCCTGCAGCACCCGCTGGCTGCGCTGCTGCACGCGCGCCAGCTCGGCCGCCAGCACGGCGTTCTCGTCGGCCAGGGCTTCCAGGCGGCCCAGATCGGCGCGGTTGGCGGCGCCCACCTGGTGCTGCAGCATGTGGATGTCGCGCAGCACCTGCTCTTGCAGGCTGTGCTCGCAGCGCGCGTGGGTCAGGGTGGCCCAGAAGCAGGCGGCCACGTCGAGCGGCGGTTCGCCCTCGCGCAGGGGCTGGCCCTGGGCGGCCGCAGCCCACCAGGTGGCCAGGGCCAGGGTGGTCTTGCAGGCCGCAGCCAGGCGCAGGGTGCGGATGAAGCGCTGGTCCAGCTCGCGCTGCAGCAGCTCGGCCACATCGCTGCGCTGGCCGCAGGCGTCGATGGCCAGGCAATGCAGCTCGTAGTCGTTGGCGCGCGGGTTGATGCCGGGCAAGCGCCCCAGGCGGCGCCGCAGCAAGGGCATGGGCAGGCAGACGCCGATCACCGGGCACAAGGCCTGGCTGGGCAGCTCCCAGAGCCGGCGCCGGCGCGAGCCGATGCGGGCGCCGGCCTCGGTGTCTGCGTCGGGGCTCAGGGCGGGCTTGCGCGCCAGGCCGCCGAGCAGGGCGGGGGCGGCCGAGCCGGTTTGGGCTTCGCCCTCGATCAGGGCGGTGAAGACATTGGGGCTGTCACACATGCGGGTCTCCTTGTGGGCGAGGGACAAGTCGAGGGGGAGGGGAAAACGGGGTGAGAGAACTCAACGGGGGAAAAGCGGCTGGGGTCCGGGCTGCTGCGGCGCTCAGTGAGGCGCCACGGCGCTGGTCGGGCTGCCGCTGTTGTTGCTGTTGCTGCCGCGCTGCAAGGCAAAACGCACCGGCACCTCCACCCAGCTGCTCAGCGCCTGCAGCTGCTCCTGGCTGCGCGCCTGGGCCGGCACGTAGCGGCAGGCCAGGGCCAGGGCCTGCGCGGCCTGGTCCAGCAAGCGCCAGCCGCTGCCGCGTTGCACGCGCACCTCGGCCGCCCGGCCGTCTTCGGCCACCTGCACGCGCAGCAGCACCTGGCCCTCGATGCCACGCTCGCGCAGCGCCGCCGGGTAGAGCCGGGCCGCCTGGCGCGCGGCGCAATCGCCATGCTCGGCCGGCAGCTGCGCGGGGCGGCCGGTGTCGGCCGGGTGTGTGGGCATCTGCTGGGCGCTGACAGAGCTGGTTGCCGGTGACGGTGACGGTGGCAGGGCCGTGGCGGCCAGCAAAGGCAGTTCTGCGCGCGCTGGCCTGGCTTCGGCTTCAAGCGGCACAGGCGCGCTGACCGAGGGGGCGGTTTGTGGCATCGCTCGCAACACGGGCAAGGCCGGGGCGGCAGCCATTGAAGGCCTCAGGGCCCGCTCCAGCCGGGGCGCCGGAGCGGCATCCTGCGCATGCGGAATCCTCTGCGGCAGCAGCGATACGGCCACCGTCACCGGCCCTGCCGATGGCGGCTTGGCCGGCCGCCCGTGCAGCGCCCAGGCCAGGCCCAGCACACCGCTCAGATGGGCCGTCAGCACCAAACCCAGCACGGCCGGGCGGCGTGGCGTGGCGAGAGCGAGGGCGGGTGTGTTGTGCATCGATGTGGGCTCCAGGCGATGGACGTTGATGCTTCAGGCCACGCGCCGCGGCGCGGCCGCCGGCGCCAGGCTGGCCACCAGGGCCGAGCCCTCGCCATCGCGCAGCAGGCGCAGGCGCACGCCGTAGAGCTGCTCCAGCAAGGGCAGGGCGGCGGGCACGGCGCCGCAATCGGCCAGCAGCTGGCCGGTTTGCAGCAGCCAGAGGCGCTCGAAGTTCTGCATCGCCAGGTTGAGGTCGTGCAGTACCGCCACCAAGGCATGACCGCGTGCGGCGGCAAAGCGGCGCCAGCGTTCCATCAGCTCCAGGGCCAGGCCGGGGTCGAGTGCGGCCAGGGGCTCGTCCACCAGCAGCAGGCCCGCCTCGCTGTCCCAGGCCTGGGCGAACACGCGCGCCATCTGCACGCGCGCCTGCTCGCCGCCCGAGAGGCTGTCGAAGCGCCGGCCGGCCAGATGCCCGGCCTGGGCCTGCTGCAGGGCGGCAGCGACGATCTGCGCTTGCTGCGGGTCGCCGTCGCGCATGGCTTGCGCCACCCGGCCCAGCGACACCACCAGCTCCACCGGCAGGCCAAAGGCCACGCCATGCTGCTGCGGCAGCACGGCGCGGCGCAGAGCCAGCGCGGCGGCCGGCCAGTCCTGCAGCGGCCGGCCGTCCAGGCGCAGCTGGCCGCGTTGCGGCCGCAGCTCGCCGGCCATCAGGCGCAGCAGGCTGGACTTGCCAGCGCCGCTGGGGCCGAGGATGGCCACACGCTCGCCCGCCTGCAGGGTCAGGTTGAAGGGGCCCAGCTCGGGCGCGTTGGGGCCCGAGCCCAGGCGCAGGCTCAGCTGGTCCATTTGCAGCAGGCGGCTCATGCGACAGCTCCCTGGCGCAAGGACTGGCGCAGCAGCCACAAGAAACAGGGCGCACCGAGCAGGGCGCTGAAGATGCCGACCGGAATCTCGGCCGGCACGGCCAGGGTGCGGGCCAGGGTGTCGGCCAAGAGCAGCAAAAGGGCGCCGGTCAACATGGCGCAGGGCATGAGCCGGCGCAGATCGGGCCCGACCAGCTGGCGCGCCAGGTGAGGCGCCATCAGGCCGATGAAGCCGATGCTGCCGCAGGCCGACACGGCCAGGGCCGAGAGCAGGGCAATGCCCAGCACGCTGCGCCGCCGCAGGCCCTGCACATCGACGCCGACATGGGCGGCCTGCTCGCGCCCCAGGGCCAGGGCATTCAAGGGCTGGGCCCAGCGCCGGGCCTGCAGCGCCACCGCCAGCAGGGCCGCACCCATCAACAGCAGCAGCCAGCCGTTGGCGCCGGCCAGCGAGCCCAGGCTCCAGAAGCTCAGGGCGCGCAGCTGTTCATCGGTGGCCAGATGGCTGCACAAGCCCACCAGGGCGAAGGCCAGGGCCTGCACCGCCAGGCCGCAGAGCAGCAGGGCCGACACCGAGCCCGGCGCCAACCAGCGCGCCAGGCGCTCCAGCGCCCAGCACACGCCCAGCGCCCCGGCAAAGCCGGCCACTGGCAGCAGCCAGATCCGCCAGGTCGGCGGCAGCTGGAACTGCAGGCCGGCGAACAGGGTCAGGCACAGGGCCACCGCGGCGGCCGCGCCGGCGCTGATGCCCAAGAGGCCAGGGTCGGCCATGGGGTTGCGAAACAAGGCCTGGCTCAGGCAGCCGGCCAGGCCCAGGGCCGCACCGACCGCGAGGCTCAATCCCACACGCGGCAGGCGCAGATGCCAGAGCACATGGGCGCCGCCCGTCTGCGGCGCTTCGCCGCCCGGCCAGAGCAGCCAGTCGCCCGGCGCGATCTGCACCGCGCCCAGATGCAGGGCCAGGGCACTGCCCAGCAGCAGGGCCAGGCCCAGCAGCCCGGTGGCCGACAGATGAATCTGCTGCGGCCCTTGTCGGGCGGGTGTGCTCAGCGTCGGGTTCATGCGCTGGCCCCAGCACGGCCGGGCTCGGGGTAGAGGCCTTGCGCCAAGCGGGCCAGAGCTTGGGGCAGGCGCGGGCCGAAGCCCAGCAGCTCCAAGGCATCCAGCGCGAGCACGCGGCGCTGCTGGCCGGCCGGGGTTTGCGCCAGGCCGGGCAGCTTGAGCAAGGCCTCCAGGCCGCCGGCCGCGGCCAGGCCTTGCTCGGTCAGCAGGATGTGCTCGGGCGCTGCGGCGATCACCGCTTCTGGCGTCAAGGGCTTGTAGCCGCTCACGCCTTGCAAGGCATTGCGTGCGCCGGCATAACTGAGCATGGCATCGGCAGCCGTGTCCTGGCCGGCGATGCGCACCTGGCCCATGCCATGCGAGAGGATGAAGAGCACGCGCGGCGAGCGCCGCCCGCCACCGGGCTGGGCGCTGCGCTGAGCCACCAGGCGCAAGCTGGCCTGCCAGTCGCGCTCCAGGCGCTCGCACAGGGCGGTGGCTTCGCTGCGGCGGTTCAGCAGCTCGCCGAGGCGGCGGCTGCGGGCGATCAGGCCTTCGAAGCGGTGCTCGGCGCGCAGCACCTGCAGGTTCATGCCGGCCGCTTCCAGCTGGCGCAGCACGGCCGGTGGGCCGGCGTCTTCGGTGGCGATGATGAGCTGGGGCTGCAGGGCCAGCAGGCC
>JAIXSD010000694.1 GCA_027484885.1 Rubrivivax sp. | reverse complement strand
GCGCTTAAGCTGGCGCCATGCCACACCGCCTGCCCACCCGCAGCTGGGGCCTGAGCCGCCCCAGCGCCCTCAATGCCGCAGCCGTGCGCGCCGAGAAGTTCTGGCGCTGGCCGGTGCTGTTGGCGCTGCTGTGCACGATTCCGGCCTTCTACATCGAGCTGCTGGAGTCCCTGCCCACGCCTCTGGCGGTGGCCATCTATCTGGCGGCTGCGGCCCTGGTGGCGATCTCGCTCTGGCGGGTGGCGCGGCAGTGCAGCCACCCGCGCCAGTACCTGCGCAGCAATCTGCTGGACCTGATGCTGGTCGCCCTGCTGCCGGTGGCGGCGCTGATGCCGCCCAGCCTGGAATCCCAGGTCTCCCTGGCCATCCGCCTGGCGATTGCCATGCTCACCCTGCTGCGCATGGTCTGGGCGGTCAAGAGCTGGGTCACGCGCGGCGGCCTGGGTTATTTGCTGCTGCTCTCCCTGCTGGTGCTGGGCATGTGCGGCCTGGGCTTCTGGGCCCTGGAGCCGCGCGCCAACACCCTGGGCGATGGCCTCTGGCTGGCCTTCACCACGGCAGCCACCGTGGGCTTTGGCGACATCGTGCCGACCACGGCCGCGTCGAAGATCTTCTCGGTGTTCGTCGTGCTGCTCGGTTATGCCGTGTTGTCCCTGGTGACCGCGGCGATCGCGGCCATGTGGGTGGAAACCTCGGAGCGCCGCATGGAGCAGGACATCCTGCGCGATCTGCACAGCCAGCTGCGCAGCGTGCACGAAGAACTGGCCCAGCTCAAGGACGAGTTGCGTCAGCAGCGCCCGGAGCGCAACGGCCAGGACGCTGACTGAGAAAATCAGAGCGCCAGGCGGTGCGACTGCAGCGCCAGCATGCCATCGAAGATCAGCGAATCGACCAGCTCATGCTCGATGTCCAGAGTCGGTGAGACCTTCCAGCCGGCGCCGCCCGTCATCAAGGTCAGAGGCATGGCGCCCTCGCGCTGGCACAGATGGCGGTGCATGCGTTCGATGGCGCCGGTGATGGCGTAAGTGCCGCCACTGGTCAGCGCATCCGAGGTGTTGGTCGGGAACTCACGCACCTCGCCGGTGGGCACGCGCAGGCCGGCCGTGCCGCCTTCCAGCGCGCGCAGCATGATGCCGTGGCCCGGCATGATCAGGCCGCCGAGGAAGCGGCCGGTGGCGTCGAGTGCATCGACGGTGACTGCCGTGCCAATCATCACCACCAGCGCGGCCTGCGCGGGCCGCTCGGCCGTGGCGCGGGCCAGCACATGGGCGCGGGCGCCGATCAACGCAACAAAGCGGTCGGTTCCGAGCCGGCCCGGGTGGTCATAGCCATTTGTCACGCCGCCCGCTTGGGCGCTGCTGACCACCCAGCGCGGCTCGATGTCCCAGAGTTCCAGCTGTTCTTCCACCCGGCGGCGCACTGCATCGCCAGCCACATTGCAGCCCAGCACGCTGTGCGGGGCGGGCAGGCCGCGCCAGTCGCTGTCGGCCAGTTGGTCGATGTTCTCCAGGAACACCGCCCCATGCGCCAGCAGCACCGCGCCCGGTTGGGGCGAGGCGTAGAGCGCCCATTTCAGGCGCGTGTTGCCAATGTCGATGGCGAGAAAACTCATGGCGATGAAGGTTGGGGGCGTGGTCGCGGCACGAAGGGCGCCGGGAGGGTCAGGTGTTGCAAGCCGCAGCCTAACAGCACTTGAGCCCCTCGGCTGCCGGGGCAAACCGGGTGACGGAGGGCCGGCGCTCGCCGGGATCAGGGCGCGACGATGTCCAGCAGTTCCACCTCGAACTGCAGATCGCTGTTCGGCGGGATCACGCCGCCACCAGCACCACGCTCACCGTAGGCCAGGGCCGAGGGGCAGTGCAGGCGGGCCTTGCCACCGACCTTCATCAGCTGCACGCCTTCGGTCCAGCACTTGATCACGCGGCCCAGCGGGAACTCGGCCGGCGTGCCGCGCTTGACCGAGCTGTCGAACTCACGGCCGTCGAGGAAGGTGCCGACATAGTGAACCCGGACCTTGTCAGCCGCGGTCGGGTGGGCGCCGGTGCCGGTGCGCAGCTCTTCGTAACGCAAACCCGAAGCGGTGGTCACCGGAGCCGGTGTGGCGGCCGAGGCCGCAGCACTGGCCGACGCAGCCGCAGCGACGCCGGCGGTGGCGGTCGCTGCCGTTGCCGCGGCCGCAGCCTTCTTGCTGTCAGCCGTCTTCTTGACGACCTTCTTGACGGCGGGCTTGGCCGCTTCTTCAGCCGCTTGAGTCGGCAGCCAGATCAGGCCGAGGCTCAGGGTCAGGGCGGTCGAAAGAGACAAACGTTGGAACTTGGAACTCATGGTCAGCGCGCTCTCACTTGCAAAAGAAGGGTTGAAACAAAAAGCTGCCGCATCATCGCAGCTTGTGCCACCCGGCCCGTGCGCCATCCGCATGGGCGCCGCGCCCTGCTGCAGGCGCAGGCACGAACCCAGCCTTCGCCGCCGATGACGTTTACGTAAACGTCAATCAACACCTAGAATCCGCCCACCTTTGCTGATAGAACCGGGCTTCGCCACCGCATCGCCCGCAGGAGACTCGCCATGACCGATTTGTCCGCCGAAAACAAAGCCCTGGCCAATTACCGCCCGACGAACAAGGTGCGCTTCGTGACGGCTGCCAGCCTCTTCGACGGCCACGATGCGGCCATCAACATCATGCGTCGCATCCTGCAAGGCATGGGCGCCGAGGTGATCCACCTGGGCCACAACCGCTCGGTCGACGAGGTGGTCACCGCGGCCTTGCAAGAGGACGCGCAAGGCATCGCCATCAGCTCCTACCAGGGCGGCCATGTCGAGTACTTCAAATACATGGTCGAGCTGCTGAAGCAACGCGGCGGCGAACACATCCAGGTCTTCGGTGGCGGCGGCGGCGTGATCGTGCCGGCCGAGATCCGCGACCTGGCCGCCCACGGCGTGCGCATCTTCAGCCCCGAGGACGGCCAGCGCATGGGCCTGCAAGGCATGATCGGCGAGATGGTGATGAAGGCCGACCAGGACTTCAGCGTCTACGCCCCCAAAGCCCTGAGCAGCCTGCAAGGCCACACCGAGGCCGCCTGGCGCGCCCTGGCCCAGCTGATCACCGCCCTCGAAAACGACAAAGCCGATGCGAAGCTGGTGGCCGAGTTGCAAGCCGCCGCCAAGAGCATCCAGGTGCCCGTGCTGGGCATCACCGGCACCGGCGGCGCCGGCAAGAGCAGCCTGACCGACGAGCTGATCCGCCGCCTGCGCCTGGACCAAAACGACCGCCTGCGCGTGGCCGTCATCTCCATCGACCCCTCGCGCCGCAAGAGCGGTGGCGCCCTGCTGGGCGACCGCATCCGGATGAACGCCATCGGACCCTGGAGCCAAGGCCAGCGCGTCTTCATGCGCAGCCTCGCCACCCGCGACTTCGGCAGCGAAATCTCCCCGGCCCTGCCCGACGCGATTGCCGCCGCCAAGGTGGCCGGCTTCGACCTGATCGTGGTCGAGACCTCGGGCATCGGCCAGGGCGACGCGGCCATCGTGCCGCATGTGGACGTGCCCATGTATGTGATGACGCCGGAATTCGGCGCCGCCAGCCAGCTCGAGAAGATCGACATGCTGGACTTCGCCGAGTTCGTGGCCATCAACAAATTCGACCGCAAGGGCGCGCTGGACGCGATCCGCGATGTCGCCAAGCAAGTGCAGCGCAACAAGGAAGCCTGGACCACCTCGCCCGAGCAGATGCCGGTCTTCGGCACCATGGCCAGCCGCTTCAATGACGACGGCGTCACCGCGCTCTACCAGGCCATGAAGCCGCGCCTGGCCGAGCTCGGCCTGCAGCTGCAGGAGGGCCGCCTGCCGCTCGTCAACACACGTCACAGCACCCACCAGACCCCGGTGGTGCCCGCTGCGCGTGTGCGTTATCTGGCCGAGATTGCCGACACGGTGCGCGGCTACAAGAAGCGCGCCCGCCAGCAGGCCACCCTGGCCCGTGAGATCCAGCAGCTCTGGGGCAGCTCGCGCATGCTGCTGGAAGCCAACCCCGACAAGAACGGCGCCCGCACCGCCCTGGCCGAACTGGCCGAGGCCCGCGAAGCGCAGATGGAAGGCGGCGCCCGCCAGCTGCTCAAGCAATGGCCCGATATGCAAAAGGCCTACGCCGGCGACGAGTACGTGGTGAAGATCCGCGACAAGGAGATCCGCACCAACCTGGTCCACACCAGCCTCTCGGGCACCAAGATCCGCAAGGTCGTGCTGCCGCACTACGAGTGCCATGGCGAGCTGCTCAAGTGGCTGCTGCTGGAAAACGTGCCGGGCAGCTTCCCCTACACCGCCGGTGTGTTCGCCTTCAAGCGCGAAGGCGAGGATCCGACCCGCATGTTCGCTGGCGAGGGCGATGCCTTCCGCACGAATCGCCGCTTCAAGCTGGTGTCCGAGGGCATGCCGGCCAAGCGCCTGTCCACTGCGTTCGACTCGGTCACGCTCTACGGCGCTGACCCAGCCCCGCGCCCGGACATCTACGGCAAGGTCGGCAACTCCGGCGTTTCGATTGCCACGCTGGACGATATGAAGGTGCTGTACGACGGCTTCGACCTCTGCAGCCCGACGACCTCGGTGTCCATGACCATCAACGGCCCGGCGCCCAGCATCCTGGCCATGTTCATGAACACGGCCGTCGACCAGAACCTGGCCAAGTTCCGCGCCGACAACGGCCGCGAACCCACGGCCGACGAAGCCGCCAAGATCAAGGACTGGGTGCTGGCCAATGTGCGCGGCACGGTGCAGGCCGACATCCTGAAGGAAGACCAGGGCCAGAACACCTGCATCTTCTCGACCGAGTTCTCGCTCAAGGTGATGGGCGACATCGCCGAATATTTCGTGCACCACAATGTGCGCAATTTCTACTCCGTCTCGATCAGCGGTTATCACATCGCCGAGGCCGGCGCCAATCCGATCAGCCAGCTGGCGCTGACGCTCTCCAACGGCTTCACCTTTGTAGAGGCCTATCTGGCGCGCGGCATGCATATCGATGACTTCGCGCCCAACCTGAGCTTCTTCTTCAGCAACGGCATGGACCCCGAGTACACCGTGCTCGGCCGCGTCGCCCGCCGCATCTGGGCCGTGGCCATGCGCGACAAATACGGCGCCAACGAACGCAGCCAGAAGCTGAAGTACCACATCCAGACTTCCGGCCGCAGCCTGCACGCGCAGGAGATCCAGTTCAACGACATCCGCACCACACTGCAGGCCCTGATCGCGATCTACGACAACTGCAACAGCCTGCACACCAATGCGTTTGACGAGGCCATCACCACGCCGACCGAAGAGTCGGTGCGCCGCGCCATGGCCATCCAGCTGATCATCAACCGCGAGTGGGGCCTGGCCAAGAACGAAAACCCCAGCCAAGGCGCCTTCATCATCGAGGAGCTGACCGAGCTG
>JAIXSD010000411.1 GCA_027484885.1 Rubrivivax sp. | reverse complement strand
CAAGGATGACACCGGTGGCTGGCCGTACTACCCGGTGGGTTACTACTTGCCGCACGGCCGCCAGTTCTGGCTGGAGTTCAACCACGTGCTGGGCAAGTAAAAGGCGAAAGGCAGGGCCGGCAGAACGCGGGGCGGCGCGGCAGCCGCTGCGCCGGCACGGGAGTGTTGCGGCGGGCTCGTGCCGGCTCTGGCATGCAAGCGCGCAGCTTCGGCCCAAATGGGCTGAACCTGCGCGGGCCCATGAGCCACCGAGCCTTTCAGCCCCGCGCTTGTCGCCCACGCCTTGATCCACACCGCAGGCACTCCGCCCGGAGGCCTGCGGTTTTTTCTTGGCCGCTTCATTCCTTTCGCCTTGCCCGGGTTCGTCTTGCACGATACGGAAACCCGTTTTCACATCGTGAAGTCTATGCATGCTGCGCCGCCGCAAAATTTCTCATGATGGTGAAATGCTTTTCATGATCAGAAATTTAAAACTTAAGTTATTGAATTTATTGAGTAAAAATTTAAGTCTTATATAAGACATAAGTGTTCCGCGAGGCGACTCCGAGGACTAATCTTGAGTCCAACAAAGCTTCTTTGTTTGGCCTCTTCAGCCGCAGGGCCTGGGTGCACAAGGCAACCACGCTCCACGCTGAAATGGGTGACAGACCTTGAAGCCTTGGTTTCCAAGTTTTGACATCGCACCACCCACTTGCAGGAGCACACCATGAGCAACGCCACCCGTGAACAGCAAATCGCCGCCCTCGAAAAAGACTGGGCTGAGAACCCGCGCTGGAAGGGCATCAAGCGCGGCTACACCGCCGCCGATGTCGTGCGCCTGCGCGGCTCGCTGCAGGTCGAGCACACCCTGGCCAAGCGCGGTGCCGAGAAGCTCTGGGGCCTGGTCAACACCGAGCCCTTCGTCAACTCGCTGGGCGCCCTGACCGGCAACCAGGCCATGCAGCAGGTCAAGGCCGGCCTCAAGGCCATCTACCTCTCTGGCTGGCAAGTCGCGGGTGACGCCAACAGCAATGGCGAGATGTACCCCGACCAGTCGCTGTACTCGGTGGACTCGGTGCCCAAGGTCGTCAAGAAGATCAATGCCACCTTTGCCCGCGCCGACCAAATCCAGTGGAGCGAAGGCAAGAACCCCAGCGACCCGGACTACCGCGATTACTTCGCCCCCATCGTGGCCGATGCCGAAGCCGGTTTCGGCGGCGTGTTGAACGCCTTCGAGCTGATGAAGGCCATGATCGAAGCCGGCGCCGCTGGCGTGCACTTTGAAGACCAATTGGCTGCTGCCAAGAAGTGCGGCCACATGGGCGGCAAGGTGCTGGTGCCCACCCGCGAGGCCGTGGCCAAGCTGGTGGCAGCCCGCCTGGCGGCCGACGTGATGGGCACGCCCACTGTGCTGCTGGCCCGCACCGATGCCGAAGCCGGCGATCTGGTCACCAGCGACATCGACGACAACGACAAGCCTTTCTGCACCGGCGAGCGCACCGTTGAAGGCTTCTTCCGCACCCGCAACGGTCTGGATCAAGCCATCAGCCGCGGCCTGGCCTACGCACCCTATGCCGACATGATCTGGTGCGAAACCGGCAAGCCCGACCTGGCCTTCGCCAAGGCCTTTGCCGACGCCATCCACGCCAAGTTCCCGGGCAAGCTGCTGGCTTACAACTGCTCGCCGTCCTTCAACTGGAAGAAGAACCTGGACGACGCCACCATCGCCAAGTTCCAGCGTGAACTGGGCGCCATGGGCTACAAGTACCAGTTCATCACCCTGGCCGGCTTCCACAGCCTGAACTACAGCATGTTCAACCTGGCCTACGGCTACGCTCGCAACAATATGAGCGCGTTCGTGGAACTGCAGGAAGCTGAATTCGCCGCCGCCGAGAAGGGCTTCACCGCCGTCAAGCACCAGCGCGAAGTCGGAACCGGCTATTTCGACGCCGTGACCACCACCATCGAACGCGACGCCTCCACCGCCGCGCTCAAGGGTTCCACCGAAGACGAACAGTTCTTCGAAGCCAAGCACGGCTGATCTCTCTGATCTCGCCCTGAACGGCAGGCCCGTCTCCCACGAGGAGTCCGGGCTTTTTTGTTGTCAGCCGCTTGGACTGACTGTTCTCGGCACATTGCAGCCCTTGAAGGTCGGGCTTGTGACAAGGGGCGCCGGGCGAGTGCTTCCGCTCATGTCCCCCGGCCCGCGCTTCGCGCGGACCTCCTCCTTTACTTCGCTTCAGCACTCACCCAGCGCCCCTTGTCAATGCGACTGCTTGGCGTTTTCGTCGATAGAGCAAGGCCTTGCTGGATCGGGACGGCTGGGTGCTCTGCGAAGTGAAGTAAAGGAGGAGGCGCCCGACGAAGTCGGGCGCCGGGGGGCATGAACGGAGCGGAGCGCCCAGTCGGACCGATCAACAACCATCCCAAGGGCTGCTTCGTGCCGAAACCCGCCTCACAACGATGACGCCAACATCGCCAGATAGTCCTCCCGCGTCGCCAGGCGCGGGTTGCTGCGGTGGCAGTGGTCTGCCAGGGCGCCGGTGATGACGCGTTCGAACATGCCTGGGTCCACGCCCAGTTCGGCCAAGCCGGCCGGCAGGCCCAGGCGCTGGTTCATGGCCAGCACGGCTTCGGCCAGCGTGTGTCCGGCCGGGTCGCAGTGGCCCAGACCCATGGCCTCGGCCATGCGCAGCAAGCGCCATTCGGCCTGCATGCTGGGGGCACTCGAGTTGAAGCGAATCACGGCGGGCAAGAGCATGGCGTTCAGGCATCCATGATGTAAGCCGGGGTCCACGCTGGCCAGGGCATGGCTGAGCGAGTGCACGCAGCCCAGGCCTTTTTGAAAGGCCATGCCGCCCTGCATGCTGCAACTCATCATCTGCCAGCGGGCCTCGCGGTCCTGGCCGTTGCGGGTGGCGCGTTCCAGGTGCGACCAACCGCGGCGCAGGCCATCGAGGGCGATGCCGTCGGCGGGCGGGTTGACCGCGGCGGACATGAAGGTTTCCATGCAATGCGCGATCGCGTCCATGCCGGTGGCAGCCGTCAGGCGGGGCGGCAGGCTCAGGGTCAGCTCGGGGTCGCACAGGGCCGCGCGCGGCATCAACTCCTGGCTGTGAAAGCCGAGCTTGCGGCCATCTTCCACGGTGATCAGGGCCCCGCGTGCCACCTCGCTGCCGGTACCGGCGGTCGTGGGGACGGCGATCACGGGCGCTGTGGCCTTGCTGATCGACAGGCTGCCGCCCTCGATGGTGGCGTAGGTCTTGAGCGGCCCAGGGTGCGTGGCGGCGATGGCCACGCCCTTGGCCAGATCCATGGAAGAACCGCCGCCGATGGCGATGAGGCCATCGCAGTAGTGCTTTTTGTACTGCTCGACGGCACGGCGAACGGCGGCTTCATGTGGGTTGGGCGGAGTCTGGTCGAACACCGGCGGCGGGTGGGCGCCCCAGGCGGCCAAGGCGCGCGCCAGCACGCCAGCGATGCGCACGCCGCTGTCGCTGATCACCAGCGGCCGAAGGATGCCCACGCGCTGGCATTCCTGCGGCAGCAGGGCTGCTGCGCCGAACTCGAGGTGAATCTGGGTCAAGTATTGGATCAAGGGCATGGCGGGCCTCCCTGGCGGCGCAGCGGGTGATCGTGCTCGCCAGTGTGCGTCGCGGCAAGCCGATGGGCCAGGGCCTTTTGCCAACAGTCGCATGAAAGTTTGGTGCTGGGCACAAGAGCGCCATAAAGTCCACCGCGCCGAGTCCGAAAAGCCGGAAGTGCGCCGGTGCTGCCTGCGCCCTGGCGCAGCCTCCAGGCCCGGCCGAAATGCTCGCGCGCACGCTGTGGCGATGCGACGCTCAGGGAGTACCCAGACATGCCACGCTGCCTCCACTTTCCATGCACGGTCCGAGTTCTGACCTTGACCTGCCTTGTACTGGTCGGGGTGACGGCCCAAGCCGGCCGGCCTTTGTCCAGCGATGATGCGGCCACGGCGCCTGCTGGAAGCTGCCAGCTCGAAGGCTGGGGCGAGAAGGCCGGCTCCCGGCGTGCCTGGGTCCTGGCCCCGGCCTGCGGCTTGTCCGACAGCGTGGAGCTCGGCGGCGATTACAGCCGCCCGCACCCCCAAGACGAAAGCCGCGGTGAGGCCAGCCTGGCCGTCAAATGGGTGCCCAAGAGCTGGCAGATGCCGACCGCCTGGGGCCAGCTGAGTTTCGGCCTCAAAGCCGGGCTGAGCTTCGAGCGGCCTGTGGCCAGCGCTTGGCGCCGCAGCGCCAGCGGGCTGCTGGGCCTGGCCACCTTGGCCATCAGTGAGGAGGCGGCCATCCACCTCAACCTCGGCCCCCACAAGGAGCGCGCCAGCGGCCAAAGCGGCACGGCGCTCAATCTGGCCGGCGTGTGGATGCCGGACCCGCGCGGCCTCTTGTTCGCCGAAATCCAGACCAACGACCGGCCGGCCTTGCTCGGTGCCACCGTGCGCACCGTCGGTGGTCTGTGGTGGTTGAGCCCGGACAAACTGGGGCTCAGCCTCACCGCCAGCCGCCAAAGCGGCAGCTCGCAAACCCTGTGGACGGCAGGTTTTGGCTGGTACGGCCTGGAGTTTTGAAGCCCGCCCAGCCGGGGCAGCTGCCGGGCCTGCGAAAATACCGGGTTAACCCCTGGAGCCCTTGTTGAGCCGCACCCACTTGTTGACGCCGCGCATGGCCGGCGTGCTGGAGAGAATCCATCGCGCCAAGCGACCGGCCTTTCACAGCCTGAGCCCCAAGCAGGCCCGCATCGCCTACCTGATGGGCGCCGAAATCCTGGACCTGCCGCGTGCGCCGGTGGCACGGGTGGAGAACCTGCAAGTGCCCGGTGCCGAAGGCCCGCTGGCCGCGCGCCTGTACGCCCCGCAGACGCCCGAGCAGGCGCGCCTGCCCGTGCTGCTCTACCTGCACGGCGGTGGCTTCACCATCGGCAGCATCGACACCCACGACAGCCTGTGCCGCCAGCTGGCCCTGCGCAGCGGTGTGGCGGTGCTCTCGCTCAACTACCGCCTGGCGCCCGAACATCGCTTCCCGGCTGCGGTGGATGATTGCTGGGCCGTGATGCGCTGGCTGGCGGAGAACGCCGGCAGCCTGGGCCTGGACGGCAGCCGCCTGGCCGTGGGCGGCGACAGCGCCGGCGGCACCCTGGCTGCGGTCTGCGCCCTGCATGCGCGCGACATTGGCCTGCCCCTGGCCCTGCAGCTGCTGATCACGCCGGGCACCACGGCCCATGCCGACACCGCCTCGCACAAGCTGTTTGCCCACGGCTTTCTGCTTGACGCGGCGTCCATCGCCTGGTTTTTCGACCACTACATCGACCACGCGCACAAGCGCGACTGGCGCTTCGCGCCGCTGGAGGCGCCCGACCACAGCGATCTGGCCCCGGCCTGCGTGCTCCTGGCCGAATGCGACCCGCTGGTCGACGAGGGCATTGCCTACGCCGATCTGCTGCGCGCCAACGGCGGCCAGGTGCAGCTGGAGCTCTATCGCGGCGTGACCCATGATTTCATCAAGATGGGGCGTACGATCCCAGAAGCGCTGAGCGCGCTGGACGCCTGCGGCCTGGCGCTGCGCGAGGCGCTCCAGCCTTGATGGCGCTCGGCGCCTGCGTTCCCGCGTTCCACAGATTCACCACCGACCCTCGCTCACCTCATGAAATTGCAAGACTTCCGATTCTTCGAGCCGCTGCGCGTGCGCTGGGCTGAGATCGATGCCCAGCAGGTGGTGTTCAATGCCCACTACCAGAACTACTTCGATGTGGCCGTGGGCGGCTACTGGCGCGGCCTGGCCTTGCCCTATATGGAAACCATGGACCAGCTGGGCGGCGATTTGTTCGTGCGCAAGGCCACGCTGGAGTACCTGGGATCGGCCCGCTATGACGACCAGCTTCGCCTTGGCGTGCGCTGCGAACGCATCGGCCACAGCTCGCTGCAAATGCTTTGCGCCGTGTTCCGCGGCACCGAGCTGCTGGTACACGGCGAATTGATCTATGTGTTTGCCGATCGCGCCAGCGCCTCACCGCGCGAGGTGCCGGCCGAGCTGCGCAGCTTGATCGAAGGCTTCGAGGCCGGCGAGCCGGTGGTGCAGGTGCGGGTGGGCAGCTGGGCCGAGCTGGGCGCCGAGGCCGGCGCCATCCGCCAGGCCGTGTTTGTCGAGGAACAAAAGATCCCGGCCGAGATGGAATGGGACAGCGCCGACGAGAGCTGCGTCCACGCCGTGGCCTTCAATCGCTTCGGCCAGGCCCTGGCCACCGGGCGCTTGCTCGAACACGTGCCGGGCGTGGCCAAGATCGGCCGCATGGCCGTGTTGCGCAGCATGCGCGGCAGCCGCATCGGCCGCGAGGTGCTGGAGGCCTTGATGCAGGCCGGCCGCCAGCGCGGCGAGCGCGAGGCGGTGCTGCATGCTCAGCTTTCAGCGGCAGGTTTCTACACCCGCGCCGGCTTTGTGCAGCGCGGTGCCGCCTTTGAGGAGGCCGGCATCGGCCATGT
>JAIXSD010000028.1 GCA_027484885.1 Rubrivivax sp. | reverse complement strand
TACAGGGCGAGGCCCAGCGCAGCACTTTTTTCAGGGTGGAATTGGGTGGCAAAAATATTATCCCGGGCGACCGCGCAGGTAAAGCGCAGGCCGTAATCGGTCTCGCCGGCACTGTGGCGCACATCTAACGGCGCGGCATAGAAGCTGTGCACGAAGTAGAACCAGCTTTCATCAGGAATGCCGGCCCACAGCGCATGGGGCTGCGCCTGACGGACGCGGTTCCAGCCCATCTGCGGCACCTTGTAGCGGCTGCCATCGGGCTGCAGTTGGCCCTCCAGCTGGAAGCGACGCACGCGCCCCGGGATCAGCCCCAGGCCCGGCGTGTCCTGCTCCTCGCTGTGATCCAGCAGCATCTGCATGCCAACGCAGACGCCCATCAGCGGCTTGCTGGCGGCGGCTTCGAGCACCGCCTGCTGGAGGCCAGAATCACGCAGCTCACGCATGCAATCGCGCATGGCGCCCTGGCCCGGCAGCACCACGCGTTCGGCGGCACGCACAGCCTCGGGCTCGGAGGTGATCACCACCTCCAGCCCGGAGTCCTGCGCCACATGAAGCACCGCCTGCGAAACCGAGCGCAGATTGCCCATGCCGTAATCAACGACTGCAACAGTCCGATTCATGTCAAAGACTGCCCTTGGTCGAGGGGATCACACCCAACGAGCGCGGGTCCAGGGTCAAGGCCATGCGCAGGGCGCGGCCGAAGGCCTTGAAGATGGTTTCACACTGATGGTGGGCGTTATGTCCCTTGAGGTTGTCCACATGCAGGGACACCAGGGCATGGTTGACAAAACCCTGGAAGAACTCAAACGCCAGCTGGGTGTCGAAGGCGCCAATCGAGCCGGCGGTAAATTTCACATCCATGGCCAGGCCGGGGCGGCCGGAGAAATCGACCACCACGCGCGACAGCGCCTCGTCCAGCGGCACATAGCTGTGGCCGTAGCGGGTCAGGCCCTTTTTGTCGCCCACGGCTTGGGCCACTGCCAGACCGAGGGTGATGCCCACGTCTTCCACCGTGTGGTGGCCGTCGATGTGCAAGTCGCCCTTGGCATCAATCTCCAGATCGATCAGGCCGTGGCGGGCGATCTGGTCCAGCATGTGGTCGAAGAAGCCGATGCCGGTGTTCAGGCGCGCCTCGCCGGTGCCATCGAGATTGACGCGCACGCGGATCTGCGTTTCCTTGGTATTGCGGCTGACTTCGGCGATGCGCGCCGCGGGCGCGGGGCTCAGGACCAGATCGGTACTCATGATGCTCAGAGACTTTCTTTCAGGGCAGCCAGCATGGCTGTGTTTTCCTCGGCCGTGCCGATGGTGATGCGCAAGCAGTTGGCCAGCAAAGGATGGGCGCTGGACGCGTTCTTGATCAGCACGCCGCGCGCCTTCATGGCCGCGAAAGTGGCGGCCGCGTCCTTCACCCGCGCCAGCAGCATATTGCCCTGGCTGGGGAAGACCTGCACGCCAGGCAGGCTTTGCAGCGCCGCCAGAACGCGCTCGCGCTGGGCGCGCAGCTCGGCCGCTTGCGCCGCGTAGACCTCGCCATGTTCGAGCGCAAAAAGCCCGGCTTCGGCATTGAGCACGCCGATGTTGAAGGGCGGGCGCAGCTTTTCGATCTGCGCCACCAGCTCGCTGCGGCCCATCAGATAGCCGATGCGCACGCCGGCCAGGCCGAACTTGCTCATGGTGCGCATGACCAGCACCTTCGGGTGGCGGCGCAGCCAGGCCATGGAGTCGGCGGCGGCAAAGGGCTGGTAGGCCTCGTCCATCACCACCAGGCCGGGCGCGGCGGCGATGATCTGCTCGATCACGGCTGCGTCCCAGAGATTGCCGGTCGGGTTGTTCGGGTAGGCCAGGTAGATCAGCGCTGGCTGATGCTGGGCGATGGCAGCCAGCATGGCCGGGCCGTCCAGCTCGAAGTCTTGCGCGCGCAGCGGCACACCGACAAAACCCAGGCCCTGGTAAAGGGCCGAATGCTCGTACATCACAAAGCTGGGCAGCGGCGTCAGCACGCAGGCGCCGGGCTGGCTGACGGCCATGCTCAGCAAGGTGATCAGCTCGTCCGAGCCATTGCCCAGCACGATGTCGCAGCCTTCGGGCATGCCGGCGTGGGCGGCCAGGGCCAGGGCCAGCTCACGGGTGCGCTCGGCCGGATAACGGTTGATCGCCACGGCACCGAGGCGGCGACCCAGGGCCTCCTGCAGCTCGGCCGGCAGACGAAACGGGTTCTCCATCACGTCCAGCTTGATCAGGCCGGCGCTGCTTTGCACCGGGTAGGCGCTCATGGCGCGCACATCGGGCCGGATGGCGGCCAGGGCCTGCGGCAGGGAATCGGCGGGGGCGTCGCTGGCGCGGTTCAGGGTCGTCGTCATTGCAGGCTCTCGGGCGCCATCAGCAAGGGGTTGAGGATCTGCACGCTGTCCAGCTGCAGCTCGTGCTTGAGCTCCAGGCTGAGCAGGCGACTGCAGCCTTGGGCTTTGGCGGCGGCCACGATCAGGGCGTCGGCATAGGGCAGGCCGAAACGGCTTTCGATCGACCAGGCGCTTTCCACCGTCGCGTGATCGATGGCCCAGGGTTGCCAGCGCTGGTAGCGCCGCACCTCGGCCCGCGCATCGCCGTTGGGCATGGGCGGCTGGATGCGGGTGGTGACCAGGCGGTAGAAATCGTTGAGCACCTGGGTCGAGAGCCGGCCGCGGCGCTGCTGCCAAAGAAGGCGCAGCACGGCCATGACCTGCTCGCGCGCCTCGGGCTGGGCGCCGTCTTCGCTGAGGATGAGCACCGAGGTGTCGACAAACACCGGCTCGCGGATGGCCAGCACGGCACTCATGCCGCGTCGCCCCGCTGCGGGTAGGCCGCGCCGTCTGAGGCCCAGCTGCGCTCGCGGTGCAGCCAGTCCTGCATGGCGCGCTCGTAGGCGTCGTCGTGGCGCATCTTCTCGGCCAGCATCTCGCCGACCAGGCGCGAGACGCTGGTGTTGCGCCGCGCGGCCTCAAGCCGGGCCCATTCGGCGACGCTGTCTTCCATGGAGATGGTCACGTTCTTCACGGGCCGCAGAGTAACACGAAGTTCGTGCAACACGAAGTTCGTGTTCATTTCAAACCACGGAGACCAGAGGTGTTGAGACTCTTTCGCCCCCCTCCCCCGCTGCGGCCAGCTCGCCTCAGGGGCGCATCCACAGCTCCTTGCGCTGTAGCGGCGTTTCAGGCGGCAGCAAGGGGTTGTGCAGCTCCAGCACGCGGCGCCGGCTCAGCACATGGCGGGCCAGGATGGCGCCGTGGTACTGCATGAAGATGCGCTCGAAGCTGCCCTTGGCCAGCAGGCGGTTCAGGCCACGCTCGACCAGGCCGGCCAGGCGCTGGTTGGCGCGGCCGACGAAAAAATACATGGCCGTCGGGTAGTGCAGGCAGAGATGGGGGTCGATGGCCAGGCTGTCGGCGTGGCTCTCCAGCTCCCAGTCGATCTCCAGCAAGGCACGCGGAAAGGCCTGACCGCGCTCCAGGCGCAGCATGCTGAACATGGCGTCGAAGGAGGAGCCGGTCACCACCTGCAAGCCATTGGCCCGCAGGATGGCCGTGTCCGGCCAGTCATGGCCCTGAACCAGGCTGAAGCGGCGCAGATCGGCCAGGCTGCGCACCTCGCGCAGCAGATGCGGCTCCAGCCCGCGCTTGAGCAGCATCAGGCGCCAGCCGTACAGGCCTTTGTAGATCGGAAAACGAATGGGCAGCAGCTGCCGCTCGCGCTCGATGCTGGTCATGCTCCAGGCGATGTCCAGCCCGTCCTGGCCGGTTTGCAAGTCGAGCAAGGCGCGGCTTTGCACCATGACCTGGCGCGTGGGCTCCAGCTCACAGCTGACGCCGCAGGCCTCCAGCGCCAGCTTGAGCAGTTGCAGCGGGTACCAGCTGCTGGGGTCGATCTCACGCATGGGCCGCGGGTAGCGCACGCGCAGCGGTGGCGCGGCGGCAGCAACAGCAGCAGCCAGCCCTGGGCTCGGCGCCCAGCCCGCGGCGGGCAAGGCGCTGATCAGCAGTTGACGGCGGGGCAGGCTGGTCAAGACAAGAGGCTCTGGGCCAGGGCGATGGCGGAACCCCGACTCTGCCACAGCCCGGCCCACTGCCGGCCAAGGCTAACCCCGGTTCTGCGCGCAATGCACTCCGAAGGTCAGCCGAAGCAGCGAGCCTCAGGAACGCAGGCGCAGCTCTGCCGCCCGCGCATGCCCTTGCAAGCCTTCGCCATAGGCCAGCTCGGCGGCGATCGGGCCCAGCTTTTGCGCACCGGCTTCGCTGACTTCGATCAGGCTCGATCGCTTCTGGAAGTCGTACACCCCCAGCGGCGACGAGAAGCGCGCCGTGCCCGAGGTGGGCAGCACATGGTTGGGCCCGGCGCAGTAGTCGCCCAGGGATTCGCTGGTGTAGGCCCCGAGGAAGATGGCTCCGGCATGGCGCAGCAGCGACTCCCAGCGATGCGGGTCGCGGCTGGACACCTCCAGATGCTCGGGCGCGATGCGGTTGCTGATCTCGCAGGCCTCTTCCATCGAGCGCGTCTGGATCAGCGCGCCGCGGCCTTCCAGCGAAGCGCGGATGATGGCCTGGCGCGGCATGGTGGGCAACAGGCGCTCGATCGCCTCGGCCACCTGGGCGATGTAGGCGGCATCGGGGCAAAGCAGGATGCTTTGCGCCAGCTCGTCATGCTCGGCCTGGCTGAACAAATCCATGGCCACCCAGTCCGGCGGCGTCGAGCCATCGGCCAGCACCAGGATCTCGCTGGGGCCGGCAATCATGTCGATGCCGACCTGGCCGAAGACATGCTTCTTGGCGCTGGCCACATAGGCATTGCCGGGGCCGGTGATCTTGTCCACGCGCGGCACGGTGGCCGTGCCATAGGCCAGGGCCGCCACGGCCTGGGCGCCGCCCAGGGTGAAGGCGCGGTGCACGCCGGCCACATAGGCCGCAGCCAGCACCAGGGGGTTCTTCTCGCCACCAGGCGTGGGCACCACCATGATGATCTCGGGCACGCCGGCCACCTGGGCCGGGATGGCGTTCATCAGCACGCTGCTCGGGTAGGCGGCCTTGCCGCCGGGCACATAGATGCCCACGCGGTCCAGCGGCGTGACCTTCTGGCCCAGCAGGCTGCCGTCTTCGTCACGGTAGCTCCAGCTCTCGCCACAGGCGGCTTTCTGGCGCTCGTG
>JAIXSD010000181.1 GCA_027484885.1 Rubrivivax sp. | reverse complement strand
TCAAGGACATCGCGCCCAGCAGCAGCCAGGGCGTCAGGCCGTACAGCACGTAGTGCGGCAGCTTGGTGCCCGAGAGCGAAAAGAACACCAGCACAAAGCCAGCCCAGCAAATCAAAAAACTGGGCAAGGGCTGCTGCCAATGCCGGCGGATCTGCAGCAAGGCGGCAGCCAGCAGCGGCGTCCATGGCAGGCTCAGCAGGGGCAGCATCAGCAGGTAGTACAAGGGCCCGCCGCCGTGGCCCTCCAGCGGTGAGCTGAAACGCTGCAGGTTGTGTTGCAGCAGAAAACCATCGATGAAAGCCCAGCCATGGCGCTGCAAGGCATAGGCATACCAGGGCACCCAAGCGATGAAGAACAAGGCCAGCGCAACGGGCTCAGCCAGAGCGCTCCACAGGCTTCGCGGCAACGCTCGCAAGCCCTGCTGGCGCCACAGCCAGAGCAGCAAAGTGGCGCAGGGAATCAAGACCGCGACAGGCCCCTTGGTCAGCACGCCGAGCCCCGCCCACAAAGCCGCGCGACGCAGCGCCCAGGGCCTGCCGGCCGAGGACTCCAGATGCCGCCAGAGGTCCAGCATCGTCAGCACCAGGAGCAGATTGAGCAGCGCATCGGCCGTGGCCGCGCGGCCGATCAAGAGCACACCCAGGCTGCTGCCCAGGGCCGTGGCGGCAAACATGGCGGTGGCGTCACCAAAACGCGGCCGGGCAAAGCCAGCCAGGGCCAGCACCCAGCCCAGGCCGCACAGGGCCGAGGGCAGGCGCGCCGCAAACTCGTTGATTCCGAACAGGGCCAGGCTGCTGGCCTGCAGCCAGTAGACGCCGATGGGTTTGTCGAAACGATCGCGGCCGTTGAGCGTGGTGTGCAGCCAGTCGCCGCTGGCCAGCATCTCGCGCGAGGCCTCGGCAAAGGCACCTTCGTCCACATCGAAGAGCGGCGCCGCGCCCAGGCGCAGCAGGAACAGCGCCGCCATGGCCAGCGCCCACCCGCCCCAGGCCCACGGGCTGAAGCGCTGAGGAGCGAGTGCCGTCATGGCGCGGCCTGGCTCCAGCCGCGCTCGGGTGTGGGGTCGGCGTCGGCGCTGTGCAGGGCACGCTGGTAGGGGCGAACCTGGCGGCCCTCGAAATACACCCGCATCAGAAGCTCGGCCAGCACGCCCGTGGTCAGGAACTGCAAGCCACCCAACAGCGAGAAGAAGCCCAGCAGCAGCAATGGCCGGCCGCCGATGGACTCACCCAGCAGCTTGAGCACGCCCAGATAACTGAGCAGGGCCATGCCCACCATCATCACGCCCAGGCCCAGCACGCCGAAGAAATGCCCGGGCCGGGTGCCGAAGCGCAAGAAGAAAAACACGGCGAGCAGATCGACCACCACGCGCAGCGAGCGCGAGATGCCGTACTTGGACTGGCCGCGCAAGCGCGCATGGTGCTGCACCGACTCCTCGGCCATGCGCTCGGGCGCGGTGACCGTGGCCAGCCAGGCCGGGATGAAGCGGTGCATCTCGCCGTACAGCCGCACCTGCTTGAGCACGGGCGCTCGGAAGGCCTTGAGGCTGCAACCCAGGTCCTGGAACTGCAGGCCGGTGATCTTGCGGATCAGGCGGTTGGCCAGCAACGATGGGATCTTGCGCAGCCACAGGCCATCTTGCCGCTGCTGGCGCCAGCCGGCCACCAGGTCCAGGTCTTCGCGCAGCAGGCGCTCGACCAGGCGCGGGATGTCGCGCGGGTCGTTTTGCAAATCACCGTCCATGGTGACGATGACATCGCCACGCGCCGCATCGATGCCGGCCTGCATGGCCGCGGTCTGGCGGAAGTTGCGCGCCAGGCGGATGACACGGATGTGCGGGCCGACGCGGCGGGCATGCTGGCTCAGCAGTGCGGCCGTGCCATCGCGGCTGCCGTCGTCCACCACCAGCAGCTCCCAGGGCTGGCCATAGTCCGCCAGCGCGGCTTGCACCGCGTCGATCAGCGGCGCGGCGTTCTCGCGCTCGTTGTACATGGGCACGACCACGCTGAGGCGGTGCGCCGGCAGCGGCTCGACCGCGTGGGCCGGATGACTGCTTGCAGCCGCGGCCGCAGCATCGGCAGACGGCAGCGCAGCCAGGGGCGGGTCGAGAACCAGGGAGGAGGAAGGATTCATCGTCATGCGACTCGCAAAGTGGCCGCCGGCGCGCGGGCCGGGAAACCGTAGAACAGGAGCACCAGCAGGCCAGCCACGGTGCTGAGAAGCAAGGCCAGGCCGTGCACAGCCAAAGCAGCCGCCAGGATCAGCGGCAGCGTCATCTCGACGCCCAAGCAAGCGGCCACGCCGGCCACGCCCGCCTCATAACTGCCCAGGCCCGCGGTGGCCTGGATCGGCCACATGCCACCCAGCTCGCCACCGATTGCCGCCAACAAGCCCTGCAAAGCTGTGCCACCCAGCAAGGCCGTCAGCAAGCCACCCAGCGCGGCCAGCTTCAGCCACCAGTTGGCCAGGCTGAGCAAGGCAATCGACCGCTGGGCGCCCAGCGAGGGCGCCTGAGCCAGCGCAGCACGAAGCCGCTGCCAGCGGCCGGACGGCGCGGCGTCCGGCCGCAGCGCCAGCCGCCCGAGCAGTGAGCGCAACAACGCCGATCCCGCCAGAAAGATCAAAGCACTGATCAACAAGGCCAGGGCCGCGCCCTGCCCCAGCCACCAGGCCAGCAGCGCGGCTAGGCTCAAGCTCCCCAGCACCAACAGATCCTGCAGACGCAGCCAGACCAAGCTGGCCAGTGCCTCGCCGGCCGTGGCGCCGTACTGGCGCTGCGCCAGCCAGAGGTAGCCCAGCTCACCGCTGCGCAAGGGCGCCCAGTTCAGGGCCAGGGTGTGAAGCAAAAGCAGACGCAGGCTGGCGCCATAACTCAAGGCTGACGCGGGCAGATCGCCGTGCGCACGCCGCGCGCGCCACTCCAGCTGCACCCGCCAGCCGCGCAGGCCCAAGCTCAGCAACAAGGCCAGGCTGGCCAGCAGCCAGTTGCTCGGTGCCACGCGGGCCAGGCTGGCCTGCCATTGCTGCAGATCGACCTGCGGCGTCGCCCAGGCCAGCAGAGCAAGCAGGAGCACAAGGCCGATCACCATGCGCAGCAAGGCGACAGGACGCGCCAGTGCGCCATGGCGCCAGAGCTGCCAGGCGGCGGCCGCGATCAGGCCCAAGCCCATCAGCCACTGCCCGGCTTCGGCCAGGGGGTAGCCCCAGGGCGTGATTGCGAGCACGCAGCCGCTGAGCAGACCCGCGGCGGCACGAGCCCGCACGCCGGCTGGCCCTTGCATCCAAGCCGGAGCCTGGGGCACGACACGCAAGGCCAGCAGGCCCATCACCAAGCCCAAGGCCCAGCCGGCCAGCACATCGCTGGGCCAATGCGCGCCCACGCCGATGCGGGCCAGGCCCACGGCCACCGC
>JAIXSD010000318.1 GCA_027484885.1 Rubrivivax sp. | reverse complement strand
GGCTGGTCGCGTCAGCGCCTGCTGCACGAGGCTCTGCGCCACGCGATTCGCAGCGGCAGCCTGCCGCCCGGCAGTCGTTTGCTGGCCAGCCGCGCCCTGGCGGCCGAGCTGGGCTGGGCTCGCAACTCGGTGATCTATGCCTACGAGCAACTGGCCAGCGAGGGCTGGATCAGTGCCGGCCGGCGCGGCACGGTGGTGAATGCGCGGCCGGCTTCAGCCACACCGGCGGCCGCGGGCGTGCATGCCGCTCTCGATCGCGGGATGGAGGTCCACGCGGCTCTTCATCGCCCGCTTTCCAAACGGACGGCCGGCCTGGCCTGCCTGCCGGTGGCGGCCGATCTGGCGGCGGCTTTTGCGCCGGGTGTGCCGGCGCTGGATGCGTTTCCCATCGAGCTCTGGCGCCGCCTGATGATGCGCGCCTGGCGCGGCCTCAGCGCGGCGCAGCTGAATTACGGCCCGCCGGCCGGTGAGCCGGCCTTGCGCGAAGCGATTGCCGCGCACCTGCGCGCCTCGCGCGCGGTGCGCTGCAGTGCCGAGCAGGTCTTCATCAGCGATGGCACGCAGGCCAGCCTGGACTTGTGCGCCCGCGCCTTTGCCGATGCGGGTGACAAGGTCTGGATCGAGAGCCCGGGCTACGGTGGCGCCTTGACCGCATTTCTTGCGGCACAGCTGCGGCCAATCGGCATTGCGGTGGACGCGCAAGGCCTGGCACCGCGGCCTCAGGACTGGCTGCAGCACCGGCCGCAGCTGATCTATGTGACGCCCTCGCACCAGTACCCCAGCGGCGCCGTGATGAGCCTGGAGCGCCGCCTGGCCTTGATCGCCCAGGCCCGGCAGCATGGGGCCCTGATCATCGAAGACGACTACGACAGCGAGTTCCGCTACGACGGCCCGCCGCTGGCGGCACTGCAAGGCCTGGGTGCCGACCTTGACACCCGGGATGCAGCTCAGCCGGCCAGCGACGCGCCGGTGCTCTACCTGGGGACCTTCAGCAAGACCTTGTTCCCGGGCCTGCGCATCGGCTTCATGGTCGTGCCGCCCGAGCGGGTGCAGGCCTTGCATCACCTGCTGGCCCGCTCGGCACCGCGCGGGCGGGCGGCCGAGCAGCTGGCTCTGGCCGAGTTCATGCGCGAAGGACATTTCGGCCTGCACCTGCGGCGCATGCGCCGGCTCTACCAGCAGCGGCGCGATGCCCTGGTCGTGGCGCTGGAGCAGCAGCTCGGCGACATCGCCCAGGTGCATGGCGCCTCGGCCGGCATGCACCTGGCCCTGTGTTTTGCGCCCGAGCTGGGCCTGGACGACCAAGCCCTCAGCGCCGCCGCCCTGCAGGCCGGCATCGTCGCGCCGGCCTTGAGCCAGCACCGGGTCGGCCGCCGTGCCAACGCCTGGTCTGGCTTGATGCTGGGTTATGCCCAGGTGCCCGCCGAACAGATGCAGGGGCTGGTGCGCCGCATGGCGGGGCTGATTCGCAGCGCGCAGGCCGGCCGCTTGTTTGTCAAGTAATGCACAAAGGCGGGGGCGCTGCCTTGTGCGCCGCAGCCAGGCCCGGGTACCGTCGCGCTCGGTTTTTATCGTTCATCTGCAAACCTTGAACTTGCGCGGCATGGCGCGGGGCTCTTCGGCATCGAGCCTGCCCATGCCTGCTTGCGCAGTTTGCGCCTCCCAGGCCCACAGCATCCGACATGAGCACCTGCATTCCACCCTCCCTGCCTGAGCAACAAAGCCCCGAGCAGCGCGCTGCGCGCCAGTTCCAGCTCTCGCTGGCACGCACCGAGTACAACTACATGCACAGCTATCTGGAGTCGGTGCCGCTCTCGGCCGATCTGCCGGCGGCCGAGAAGTTCAGCCTCGACTACGAGGCCCAGGTGTTGGCAGTTTTCCTGCCCCTGGCTGAGAACTTCAAGCAGGTGGTGCTGCGCCTGCTGCGGCGCGAGCTGGAGGGCGATCTGCCGGACGCTGCCCTGCAGCGCGTCAAAGAAGCGGCCGAGCGCCTGGAGCAGGAGTTCAGCCTGCTGCACCCGGGCCGGGATCTGGCCGATCTGCGCGCCTTGCTGCAGGCGGTGGGGGATTTGCCCGAGGCTTTGAAAGGCCTGCTGCGACTGCCGGCCGACCTGGAGAAGATGGCCCGTGGCCTGACCGAGGTGTTTGATGACTTCGCCGCCAACGGCCCAACGGCGTTCTTGAAATCCACGCTGTTCGACATGCTCAGCGCCGACCATGGCCGCAACTACTTGCAGGCCCGCTCGGCGCAAGACTTTGAGGAGCTGTTTCAGACCCTGCCACGGCCGCAGATGTTGGCGCTGCCGCGCCAGGACTGGATGCCGGCCGGGCCCGAGCTGCCCTGCGAGCAGGATTGGTATTTTGGCTACTCGCAAACCGCGGGCTTCAACACCACCTTGCTGCGCGGCGTGGCCCTGGCGCCGCCCGCGGGCAGCTTGCAGCTCTCGCTCAGCGATCTGCAGGCCAAGTGCCCGATCAGCGATGAACTGCTGCAAAGCGTGCTGGGCCGGCGTGACGTCAGCCTGCGCCAGGCGGTGGACGAGCGGCGGCTTTACGTCTGCGATTTCGCCATGCTGGACGGTGCCAAAGCCGAGGCTCTGCATGGCGAGCAGCGCTACCTGGCCGCGCCGATTGCCGTGTTTTACTGGAACGCCAAGGCGCCGGCCGGCTTTCCGCCCCAGCCCGAGGGCGTCTTGCAGCCGGTGGCCATTCAGCTGGCGCAGCGCTTCGATGCCCACAGCTCACCGATCTTCACGCCCAATGACTGCGCCGATGCCGGCGACCCGAACGGCCTGAAGTGGCGTCTGGCCAAGCACATCGTGCAGGTGGTGTCGGCCATCCACCATGAGTCGATCGCGCACCTCGGCGATTGCCATCTGGTGATCGAGCCGATTGCGGTGGCGGCGCACCGCCAGCTGGCCGTGCAGCACCCCATCCTGCAACTGCTGATCCCGCATCTGCGCTTCACCATCAACATCAACGATTCCGCCATCCACAGCCTGATCGCACCGGGCGGTGTGGTGGCCACCAATGTCGGGCCGGCGCTGGAGTCCACCCTGGCGATGCTGGCCCAGTCGCGCCGCGACTGGCGCTGGGACGAGCGCCAGCCCGAGCGCTGGTTTGCGCTGCGCGGCGTCGAGGCCTTACCGCGCTTTGCCTTCCGCGATGACAGCCTCCTGCTCTGGGCGGCGATCCAGCGCTTTGTGTCCGGCTATCTGCGCCTGTACTACCGCGATGACCTCGATGTGCAGCAGGATGGTGAGCTGCAAGCCTGGGTGGCCGAGCTGGTGGACCCGCGCTACGCGGGCTTCCAAGGCCTGGGTGGCCTGAGCCCGAGCGGCGACCCGGCCCGGCCCTGGCGCCTGGACAGCCTGGACTATCTGATCGAGCTGGTGGCGCAGATCCTCTACACCGCGGGCCCGCAGCATGCCGCGGTCAACTACGCCCAGTACCCCTTGATGTCTTACATGCCCTGCGTGGCCGGCACCCTGTACCAGGCCCCGCCCACGCGCAGCACCGTGCTGCAGCAGGCCGAGGACTTGCTGCCCTGGTACCCGCCGCTGGATGTGGGCCTGTACACCCTGTCCTTCGAGTACCTGCTCAGCGGCGTGCAGTACGACCGCTTCGGCCAGTATGAAAGCAATCCGCGGGCACCGTACTTCCAGGACCCGCGCGTGCAGCCCCTGGTGGCCGATCTGCAGGACGAGCTGGCCCTGGCCGAGATCGAGATCCGCCGGCGCAACCGCAACCGGCCCATGGCGTATGAGTTCCAGCTGCCTTCGCGCATCCCCAACAGCGTCAGCATCTGATCGCGCCCGGGCGGGCCCGGGTCAGCTGCCCAGGTCAGCCTCGGTCGCTTCGCCGGCCGCCTGGCACCAGCGCCGCCGACCTTCGCGCTTGGCCCGGTAGAGCGCCTGGTCCGCCAGGCCCAGCAGCAGCTCAGGCGGCGTGTCGGCGCTGGCCTGCACGGTGGCGCAGCCGATGCTCAGGCTGACATGGCCGCCGGTGCTGGACTGGGCATGGGGCAGGCCCAGGGCGGCCATGGCATCCAGGCAGCTCTGGGCCAGGCGGGCCGCCGCCGCGGCATCGGTCTCGGGCAGCAGCAGGGCGAACTCTTCGCCGCCATAACGTGCCACCAGATCGGAGGCGCGGCCGGCCACCTGCTGCAGGGTCAGGGCCACGGCGCGGATGCAGCGGTCGCCTTCGAGGTGGCCGTAGTGGTCGTTGAACTGCTTGAAGTGGTCGATGTCCACCATCAGCAGGGACAGAGGCAGATGCTGCCGCTGGCTGCGCCGCCACTCGACCAGCAATCGCTCGTCAAACGCGCGGCGGTTGGCGATGCCGGTCAGCCCGTCCTTCATGCTCATCAGGCGCAGCTCCTGCGTGCGCCGCTCGACCTTGGCCTCCAGCTCCTCAAACATCTTGGCATTGACCAGGGCAATCGCCGCCTGGCTGCTGAGCAGCTCCAGGGTCTGCTGGTGGCGGGTGGTGAAGGCGTTTTCGAGCTGGCGGTTTTCCAGATAGACCAAGGCGACCAGGCGCCCTTGCGTGATCACCGGCAGGCACAGGGCGGACTTGGGTGCTTGCGCCTGCAGATAAGGGCAGTGGGCAAAGCGTTCGTCGCGGCCCAGCTGGTTCAGCACCAGGCTGCGGCGGCTGAGCTTGGTGTACTCGATCAAGCTGCTGGGCAGGCGGGCGCTGCCGGCGTCGCCCAGCTCGGCCAGGGGCAGGCCCAGGCGTTCGCAGGCCAGTGGGGAGGGCGCCAGGCCGCCGGCGGCAGCGTCCGTGGCGGCCGCGCCTTCGCGCAAGCCGCCCATGACCTCGACGATCAGCTGATCGTCCTCATGGCTGACGATGGCGCCATGTTCGGCCCCGGCATGCTGCAGCAGCACGGCCAGCATCTGCGGCAGCAAGGCGTCGAGCTGCACCTCCTGGCTGAGCAGCTGGTGGGCTTTCAACAAGGCATGGAGGTCGAGCCGGCCGCCGTAGCTGGACGGGCTCTTGCCGGAGGCCAGCTCCTCCAGTTCCTGTTCGCTGCCCCTTGTGCTACCCCGTTCGCTACCCCGTTCGCTGCTGGCACCACCGAGGCTGCTGCTGGCCCCGCGTGCCTGCCGGCCCAGGCCCAGTCCGAGCTGGGGCCAGGCGGCCTCGAGCTGGCGGCATTTGAGGCTGGCGCCCCAGCGACGGTACAGGCCATGGGCCTCGCGCAGGAACTGGGCCGCCAGCTGCGGCTGGCCCTGGGCCTGCCAGAAATCGGCATAACGCTCTTGCGCCAGGGCGGCATTGGCCAGAAAGCCGGCGGCCTCGGCCGCGCTGATGGCCTGGGCATAGGCCGCCATCGCTTCCGGCATGCGGCCCTGCACGCGCGCCAGCTCGGCGGCGATCAACGCCTGCTTGTGGCGGAAATTGGCCTCGCAGCCCTCGGCCCAGCGCTCGAACAGCTCCAGCAGCTCGCTCGCGCGGATCAGGGCCGTGGCCCGCTCGGCCTCGGGCACAAAGTCCTGGCGCAGCAGGCCCAGGGCGATGAAGAAGCAGGCCTCGACCCAGCTGGGGCTGTCGGGCAGGCAGAGCTTGATGGCGGCCTCTTGCCCGGCATGGCGGCGCCAACGTTCGCCGTCGCCGAGCAGATAGGCATGGCGCAGCATGGCGGTGCTGTAGAAGGCCTGGACGATGGAGGGCGGCGCCGTCTCGGGCGCATCAAACAAGGCGCTGGAGGGGCTGCCCTCGCAATCAAAGCTGTGCGCTGACAGGCTCAGGCCGCGCAGCGCCAGCAGGGGCTGGAGCACGCCGTGGCGCAGCATGGCCTCGGTGCCGGGCTGGTGGGTGCGCTGCAGAAAACGCAGGTGCTGCTGGCACAGGGCCTCCAGCCCCGGCAGGGGCTCGCCCATCAGGAAGCGGTTGATCGGGCCTAGCAGGGCGCAGAAGCCTGCCGACAGCGGGTTGATGCCGCGCTGACCCAGCTCCAGGCCGCGGTCCATGGCGGCCAGGGTCGCTGACAGCGGCTCGCCCCAGTGCTGGTAGAAGGCCGGGAAGTACTGGTAGACCGTGGTGCGGAAGTAGGGGCTGTCGCGCCCCTCGGCCATGGCCATGGCCAGGCGGCCCATGGCGAAGCAGGCCGGGTAGGGCTGGCCCATGGCCGACATGGCCGTCATATAGGCCACATGGCCGATGCAGGCGAGATCGCCCTGGCCGTGGCGCAGCGTGGT
>JAIXSD010000143.1 GCA_027484885.1 Rubrivivax sp. | reverse complement strand
GCGGTGCGGGCCGGCGATTTTGTCTACGTCTCGGGCCAGGTGCCCACCGATGTGCATGGCGAGGTGGTGGCCGGCGGCATCGAGGCGCAGACCCGCCAGGTCATGGCCCATCTGCAAGCAGCCCTGGCCCTGGCCGGCTGCACCCTGGACGATGTCTGCAAGACCACGGTCTGGTTGCAGGACGCGCGCGACTTTGGCGCCTTCAACCGCGTCTACCTGAGCTATTTCCCGCGCGGCAAACCGGCCCGCTCGACCACCGAGGCGCGGCTGATGATTGACGCCAAGGTCGAGATCGACGCCGTGGCCTACCGGCCCGTGGCGGCGATCACCAAAGCCGGCTGAACCAGGACGGTTTGCGCCGAGCCTTGCGACGGAAGCGCAGCAGAGGCAGGGCTTCAGGCTGCAGCAGGCTGGCATCCACGACCCCTTCCAGCTGGTAGCCAAAGAACTCGCGCAAAGCCGCCTCGCCCAGCTCCAGCGGGTGGAAAGGCAGCGGATAGGGCGCCTCCCCTTCGGCCAGATCCTCCGGATCATCGGCCGGGTGGGCGCCGTTCCAGAAGGGCAGCTCGAAGGGCAGGCGTGCGCCCTCTTCCTCGATCACGCCATCGTCGGGAGACACACTGAGCGCTCGCAGCAGGCGGCCCTCACGCCAATGCGCAAACGCCAGCCAATCGGCGGCGCTGTGCATGGCGTGCAAGAAGACATCGCGCCCCTGCGCATGGTCCAGAAAGCGCGCGTCCAGTGCCGAGGGCTGGTCCAGCGCGAATTCCTTGGCCGCCAGCACGGTCAAGCCGCCAGGAAAACAGCCGACCAGCAGCTCCTCATCGGGCGGCGCCGTCCAGGCCAGGCTGGCGTCGGCCAGGGGCTGCAACTCGTCCGCGGCAAACAGCTGTTCGGCCACCCGAGCACTCTCGGCCCGGTCCAGGGCCGGCCGCGCCGCCAGCGTGCTGCGGGCGTCGCCGCCCTGTGCGTAGACCAACATCCAGGTTTTGGCGCCCATGAGATGGCTCCTTTCAATGAATGAATCAATCAGGAAGCGCAGGCAAGAGCTTCACCGCTGCAATTTCAAGGCTTCGCATCGATGGGCTGCCAAGTCCCATGCACACGCGGCGGGTTCAGCTCGAAGCGATAGAAATTGCCGCCCCCATTGGCCGGTTGGTCCCAGCGGCGCGAGATGGGCAGGCCCGCCAGATGGCAGTAGAGCAAGGTGCCGACGGCGCCATGCGACAGGATGGCAATGGCGCCCCCTTCCTCATCCACGTCACTGCCCCGGCTGGCCTGGCGACGGGCCAGCTCATGCACGGCCGCGATGATGCGGGCCTGAGTCGCTACCGCCGTCTCCCAGCCGCGCACCGACTGCTCGGGCCGGGCAAAGAACTCATCGGCCACCTGCTCAAACTCCGCCGGCGGCAGAAAGCCGGTGGCGGAGCGGTCGTTCTCACCCAGGGCCTCCAGCACCTGCACCGGCATGCCCAGATGCCCGGCCAGGATCTCGGCACTGTCCAGGGCCTTGCGTTCGGCACTAGAGTAAATCGCCCGGATGCTCCCGAGCCATGCTTCTTGCTGCTTCAGCGCCGCCTGCATGCGCCGCCGGCCCAAGTCGGAGAGCGGCCACTGCGGCACCGGCACCTCGGCGCTGATCTGCACATTGGGGTGGCTGATGAAGTAGTAACGGGTGCCCATGCGATCGTTCAGCGCGCGCCTGTAGGTTTCTTGGTCGCGCCGCGATCACGGACGCCACAAGCTCGCCAGCCAGGAGCGTGACGGTGCTTCGGCTGGCAACGGCTTCACACCTCGCGCCAGCAAGGCCTGCTCCACCGCGGCCATGCCCGCTTTGCGCGCGGCCTGCAGGGGCGTGGCATGGTCGAACTCAGACGGCAGATCGGGGTTAGCGCCGGCCTGCAAGAGATAGAGCGCCACCGCCTCCTGCCCGGCCAGAATGGCCGCAACCAAGGGAGTGCTCAGAAACTCTGGGTGGGCGTAGTTGATGTCCACACCGCGTTGGACGTGGTAGTCCACCAAGGCCAGGTCGCCAGTCTCGGCCGCCTCGAACATTTCTTTCCAATTGCCTCCGGACATGGCTCGCGCTCCCCTTGGGTCGATTGCTGAAGATCCCCGCGTCGCGCGAAGCCTAACTCAGGCGCTCAACGCTGCCCAGGTAGGCAAGCGCCGACAGCCGAAGGAGCTCAACGCATGCCGCACAAGCAGCACCCGCCGCCCCGGTCTTGAGACAACCTGAAGACAAGCTTGAGACAGGCTGCACATGGCCGCGGCCATGATGCGGCCATGTCGATTGCGTTCAAGGATGAGGGCGTGGCCGAGGCGAGAACTGCCCTGGACCCAGGAGCCGGCTGGAGTCAGAGCCTGATGCCCTGGCCCGCGCGGCTGCAGCGCAGCCCGGGCGAGTTGTCGCTGGCCGGCTGGTACTGGCCGGGCGATCAGCTGCCGGCCTTGCGTACGCTGGTTGAGCGACTGCTGCCCGAGCTGCTCGCCCACGCCGACGCTGCAGGCGCCATACGGCTCCGTCTGGAGATCGGCGACTCGCGCCCAGCGATTCCTCAGCTGGGCGACGACGAGTCCTACCGGCTGCAGATCGACGCAGCCGGGCGCGAGATCCGGTTGAGCGCGCCGCGCCTCTGGGGCGCGCGCCACGGCCTGCACACCTTGAGCCAGCTGCGGCATGGCGCCCTGATGGCGGGCCTGGTCACCCTGCCCGGCCTGCTCATCGAAGACGCGCCCCGCCACCCCTGGCGCGGCTTGCTGGTCGACGTGGCGCGCCGCCCCCTACCCTTCGACACCCTGACACGCTTGCTCGACGGCATGGCTGCGGCCCGGCTCAATGTGTTGCACTGGCACTTCTGCGACGACCAGGCCTGGCGCCTGGCCTCGGACCGCCACCCCGAGCTGGCCGCGCGCGCCAGCGCCGGCTTCAGCTACAGCCTGGAGCAGGCCCGCCAGCTGGTGGCCCTGGCGGCCGAACGCGGCATCCGCGTCGTGCCCGAGCTGGACCTGCCCGGCCATTGCTGGGCCCTGGGACTGGCGCGGCCCGATCTGCTGTGCCCGCCGGCGCCGCAGCAGGCGCAGCGCGGCTTTGGCATCTTTGGCGCGGCGGTGGACCCGCGCCAGGAGGCGCTCTACGACTTCATCGCCGGCCTGCTGGACGAGTGGGCCGAGGTCTTCCCCGATGCCTTTGTGCACATCGGTGGCGACGAACTGGCGCCCGAACCCTGGCGCCGCCTGGGCCTGCCCCTGGCCGAAACGCAGGCCGGCTATGTGCGGCGCATGGCCAAGCTGCTGGCCGCGCGCCGCAAGCGCCTGGTCGGCTGGGACGAGCTGCGCGGCCCGGGCCTGCCCGAGGGCGCGGTGCTGCAGTGCTGGCGCGGCGCGGCGGCGCTGCAGCCGGACGATGCCCATCTTCATGCCGATGGGCAAGACCTGACCCCGGCCCTGCTGCGCTCGGCCGGCTTCTATCTGGATCAGTTCCACAGCGCCGCTTACCACTGGCGCACGCCGCTGAGCCAGCCGGCCCCGTCCACGCCACCCCTGGCCCCGGGCGCCGCCCGCTGGCAGCTGCAAGCCCAGCTGACCCTGCACCCGCTGAGCGCTGAGCTGCGCTGCGACGCCCAGGGCCAGGCGCGCCTGATCCTGCAAGCCCAAGGCGCGGGCAACCTGGAAAACCCCGTGCCGCTGCAAACCCTGATCTTCGACGGCGCCGGCACGGCGGCCGCGCCCTGGCGCCTGCGCGCCCGCGGCGACTGCGATCTGGGCGAGCTGGAGCTCTGGTGCAGCGTGGTCCAAGAAGGCGAGGGACAGGGCATCTTGCGCCTGGGCAATCTGCGCCACGCCTGCACGCTGCAGGCGCTGACGACCGCGCCAGATGAGATGCCGGCGCCCGCCAGCCCGCCCCCCGCCTTGCTCGGCGGCGAAGCCGCGCTCTGGAGCGAGCTGGTGGCGCCCGAGCAGCTGGACTTGCGCCTCTGGCCGCGCCTGCTGGCCGTGGCCGAGCGGCTGTGGAGCGACCCGGCGGGCGAGGCCTCAGGGCTTGAGGCCACATTGCAGACCCGCCTCGGCGCCGCCCAGGCCTGGGCCGAATGCCATGCCGGTGTGCAGGCGCAGGCCAGCCTGCAGCTCGCCTGGGCCGATTTGTGCGAGGGCGATGCCAGCGACACGCTCAGCCTGGCCGGCCTGGCCGCACTGCTGGAACCCGCCAGCGGCTATGCCCGCCACCATGCGAAAAAGCGCGAGGGCCGCTACCACCTGGACGAGCCCCTGAACCGCCTGGCCGACGCCCTGCCGTCCGAAAGCGCCTGGGCACTCGGCCTGAACCAGCTCAGCGCCCGCGCAGCACGCGCCGAGCTGCAGCGCTGCCGCGAGGCCCTGCCGGCGTGGCAGACCTTGCTGCACCGCCATGCACAACTGCGCCCACTGCTGCCCCTGCTGCCCACCCTGGCGGCCCTGCTCGACCTGGGCCTGCGGCTCTGGCAAGACCTGGCCCCCGGGGTGCTGCCGGCGGCCGAGCGGGCGCAGGCCCAGGCCACCCTGCACGCGGCCGCCCAGATGGTGGACGAGCTGGTGCCCGCCCTGGTGCAGGCCTTGCAAACCCGGCTGGACGCGCTGTGAGCGGCCACGCAACATCGATGCAACGCCGCGAGCTGCTCGGCCTGGCCGCGGCCCTGGCCTTGCCGGCCTGCGGCCACCGCGAAGCCGCGCCGGCCCTGGAGCTGCTGCATTGGTGGACCTCGGGCAGCGAGGCCGCCATGCTGGCCGAGCTGCGCCGCAGCGCCCAGGCCGCCGGCCTGCCCTGGAAGGACACGCCGGTGGCTGGCGCCGGCCATGCCAACACGGTGCTCAAGACCCGCTTTCTGTCCGGTCACCCGCCGGCGCTGGCGCAGATCGACAAATCGGTGCGGCTCTGGGGCGAGGCCGTGCCCTTGGCCGACCTGAGCCCGGTCAGTGCCGACTGGCCGCGCCTGCTGCCGGCCGCCATCGACCGCGAGCTGCGCTGGCAAGGCCGGCCCGTGGCCGTGCCGCTCAATGTGCACCGGCTCAACAGCATGTGGAGCAACCGTCGCCTGCTGCAACGCCTGGGCCTGGCCGCGCCGCGCAGCTGGGACGAGTTCTTCCGCGTGGCCGAGGCCTTGCAGCAGGCCGGCGTCATCCCCCTGGCGATCGGCAGCTCGGTGGGCCAGAAGCTCAGCGTCTTCGTCAATCTGGTGCTGGGCCGGGGCGGCCCGGCGTTTTTCGAGCGGGCGCTGGTGCAAGGTGACGCCAGCCTGCTGGGCAGCACCGCCATGCTGAACATGCTGCGCGAGTTCAAGCGCATCAAGCGCTACACCGATGCCGGCCAGGTCAGCCGCGACTGGGCCGGCGCCACCGGCCTGCTGCTGCAGGGCCGGGCCGCGCTGCAGTTCACCGGCGACTGGGCCAATGGCGAGTTTCAGAAAGCCGGCTGGCAGCCCGGCGAAGACTACGACTGCCACGCCGCACCGGGACATACCGATCTGCATTACTTTGAGTTCGATCGGCTGCTGTTCTTCAAACCCCAGAGCCCCGAGCAAGCGCTGCTGCAACAGCGCCTGGCCACGACTCTGATGCAGGCCGAGGATTCGGCGCGTTATGCGCGGATCAAGGGCGGCATCCCGGTGCGGCGCGATGCCAGTCTGGCCGGCTTCAACGCCTGCGCTCGGCAAAGCCATGCCGATTTCCGCGCGGCCGAGGCCAGCGGCCGCCTGGTGCTGGCCCTGGCCGCCCGCCTGCCCGAGGCCGGCTATGGCGCGCTGCGCGATGTGGTGGCTGCCTGCTGGGCGAGCGAGCGGCTGACGCCCGAGCTGGCGCAGAAGCGCTTGCTGCAGGCGGCCAAGGTGCGCGACTAGCCCCCCCGGAAACAAGGAAGATGCACTTGCGTACCCGATTCGGATTCAGCGACCGTGCCAGCGCCCTCTGGCTGATCACGCCCGGTCTGCTGCTGGGCGCGCTGTTTTTCTACGGCTTTCTGGCTTGGACGGCCTGGCTCTCGCTGACACACTCGGGCATGTTGCCCAGCCATGAGTTCGTTGGCCTCTTGCAGTACCAGCGCCTGTTCGAGGACCCTCGCTGGCTGGCCGCGCTCTGGAATCTGCTCCGTTTCGCCAGCCTCTTCGTCGC
>JAIXSD010000428.1 GCA_027484885.1 Rubrivivax sp. | reverse complement strand
TACGAGGACCGCCGCCCCGGTTTCGGCCAGGCCCCGCAAGGCCCGCGCCGCCACCCTGATGAGCGCGGCGCCCCGGGCCCGCGCGAAGACCGCTGGCAAGGCCAGCGGCCCAGCTATGCCCAGGAGCCGCGCCGCAATGACGGTGGGTTCGGCGGCGGTTTCGGTGGTGGCTTCGGTGGCGGATACAGCGGCCCGCGTGGCGAGCCGCGCGGCGGCTACCGCGAGGGCTATCGCGAGAACCAGCGCCCCGGCGGCAATGAGCAGCGGCCCGAGTTCGCCCGCCAGGATCAGCGCCGCCACGGCAGTGGCCCCGGCTACAACAACCCGCGGCCCAGCGCGCAAAGCCGCGCCGGCGAACAGCTGCCCGCGCATCTGCGCGAAGCGGCGGCCAAGCTGCGCCGCCAGCTGGACGAAGGTGATGACGGCGACGACCGCGACGAGGTCTTTGTCGACGCCAACAGCGAGGGCGTGCGCCTGTCCAAGCAGATGGGCGTGCTCGGTCTGGCCTCGCGCCGCGAAGCCGATGAATGGATCGCCGCCGGCTGGGTGCGTGTGGACGGCAAGCTCGCCGTGCTGGGCCAGCGCGTCAAGCCCGATGCCAAGATCGAGGTCGACCCGCTGGCCCACAAGGAACAGGCCAAGCGCGTCACCATCCTGCTGCACAAGCCCATCGGCTATGTCTCCGGCCAGGCCGAAGACGGCTACGAGCCTGCCTCGGTGCTGATCAAGTCCGATGCGCAGTGGAGCGAAGACAGCTCGGGCATCAAGTACCACATCGGCCACAGCCGCGGCCTGGCCCCGGCCGGGCGCCTGGACATCGATTCCACCGGCCTCCTGGTGCTGACCCAGGACGGCCGCATCGCCAAGCTGCTGATCGGCGAGGAGTCCACGGTCGAAAAGGAATACCTGGTGCGCGTCGAGTACCAGGGCCGCAACGGCATCAAGAGCGAAGACGGCCGCCTGCCCGCGGAAGACCTGGCCCTGCTCAACCACGGCCTGGAGCTCGACGGCGTGCAGCTGAAACCGGCCAAGGTCAGCTGGCAGAACGAAGACCAGCTGCGCTTTGTGCTGCGTGAGGGCCGCAAGCGCCAGATCCGCCGCATGTGCGAGCTGGTTGGCCTCAAGGTGGTGGGCCTCAAGCGCGTGCGCATCGGCCGCATCAATCTGGGCAATCTGCCGGTCGGCCAGTGGCGCTTCCTGACCCCCTGGGAGCGTTTCGACTGATGATGAGCCAGGCCCAGGCCCCTGCGGTGTTTCGCCGGCCCATCTGCATTGCCGGCCCCACCGGTTCGGGCAAGACCGCGGCCGCCCTGGCCGCGGCCGAGTTCCTGCCGGTGGAGGTGATCAGCGTCGACTCGGCCCTGGTCTACCGCGGCATGGACATCGGCACGGCCAAGCCCACGCGGGCCGAGCTGGCCGCCGTGCCCCACCACCTGATCGATGTCATCGAGCCGACCGAGGCCTATTCGGCGGCCGAGTTCGTGGCGGACGCCAGGCGCCTGAGCGACGAGATCCTGGCGCGCGGGCGCCTGCCCCTGCTGGTCGGCGGCACCATGCTGTATTTCAAGGCCTTGTTCGATGGCCTGAGCGACATGCCGCAGGCCGATGAGGCCTTGCGCCGCGAGATCGACGAACGCGCCGCCCGCCTGGGCTGGCCGGCCCTGCATGCCGAGCTGGCGGTGCTGGACCCGGTCACCGCCGCCCGGCTCGCACCGCTGGATTCGCAGCGCATCCAGCGCGCGCTCGAGGTTTGCCAGCTGGCCGGCCGGCCGATGAGCGAGCTGCACCAGCAGCGCAGCGAAGGCGTGGACTGGCCCCTGATCTCGCTCGAGCCCAGCGACCGAGCCTGGCTGCACCGCCGCCTGCACCAGCGCTTCGAGCAGATGCTGCAAGACGGGCTGATCGAGGAGGTGAAAGCCCTGCGCGCGCGCGGCGATCTGAGCCTGGACCTGCCCTCCATGCGCTGCGTGGGCTACCGCCAGACCTGGGAGGCGCTGGACAGCGGTGATTTCAGCAGCCTGGCCGAGCGCGGCAGCGCCGCCACCCGCCAGCTGGCCAAACGCCAGATCACCTGGCTGCGCAGCATGCCGCAGCGCCAGATCGTGGCCTGCGATCACCCGCAAGCGCAGCTGCAGGTCTTGGCCCTCTTGCAAAAAATCCTGCAGGCCGATGGCCTGGAGTTGCCGGCATGACCGAGCTGCCCCTGCTGCTGGCCCGCGGCCTGAGCAAGAGCTATGGCCACACGCCGGTGTTCTCGGGCATTGACTTGCTGCTGCGCCGGGGCGAGTTGGTGGCCTTGCTGGGCGAATCGGGTTCGGGCAAAAGCACCTTGCTCAACTGCCTGGCTGGCCTGGACGAGCTGGACAGCGGCAGCGTCCAGCTGCTGGGCCAGCATCTCGAAGGCCTGCGCGAGGGCGAGCGCGCCCTGCTGCGGCGCCAGCAGCTGGGCTTTGTCTTCCAGGCCTTCCATGTGCTGCCTTATTTGAGCGTGCGCGACAACGTCGCCCTGCCCTTGCTGCTGCTGGGCCGGCCCGATGCACAGCGAGTGCAAGACATGCTGGATGCCGTGGGCTTGGGCAGTTTGGGCGAGCGGCTGCCGCGCCAGCTCTCGGGTGGCCAGCTGCAGCGCGTGGCCATCGCCCGTGCCCTGGTGCACAAGCCGGCCCTGGTGCTGGCCGATGAGCCCACGGGCAATCTCGACAGCCGCAGTGCCAGCGCCGTGCTCGATTTGCTGCTGGCCCAGGTGCGCGAGCAAGGCGCGGCCTGCCTGCTGGTCACCCACTCCGAGCGTGCCGCCGAGCGGGCCGACCGCTGCCTGCGCCTGGAAGACCTGATGGGCAGCCCCTCCGTCTGATGCGCCACGCGATGCGCCTGTTCGTCTGGCTGCGTGCGCTCTCCTGGCCGGCCCTGCGCCACCAGGCCGGGCGTCAGGCCCTGGCCGTGCTGGCGATTGCCCTGGGCGTGGCCCTGTCCTATGGCGTGCACCTGCTCAACGGTGCCGCCCTGGCTGAGTTTGGCAGCGCCGCGGCCAGCCTCAATGGCCAGCCCGATCTGGTGCTGCGCAGCCAGCCGGGCACCCCACTGCGAGAAGCCGACTACGCGGCGGTCGCGAACCTGGATGGGGTCGATCACGCCTCGCCCGTGCTGCAAGGCCAGGCCCAGGCGCTGGACGCCCAGGGCCAGCCCTTCAACCTGACCGTGCTAGGCCTCGACCTGCTGCAGGCCGGCGCCATCCAGCCCGATCTGCTGCCCCGCCTGGCCTCGCCGCTGGACGGCCTGGACCCCGGCCGCATCCACCTCAACGCTGCCGCTCTGCGCCGGCTGGGCCTGAGCGAGCCTATGCCGGAGGGTCAGGTCTTGCGCTTGCGTGCTGCGGCCCCCGACAGCGGGGCCGTGCAAAGCCTGAGCTTTCAGATCGCGGCGGCCAGCCCCGATGGCGGGCCGCCACGGGCCATCCTCGACATCGCTGCGGCTCAAGTTCTGTTCGGCCGCCTGGGCCAACTCGACCGGGTGGACCTGCGTCTGGCGCCGGGCCTGTCTCTGGACGAATGGCGGGCCGCGCAGCGCCTGGGCCCTGGCCTCACGCTCAGCCCACCGCCCGATGAAGGCGCGCGCCTGGGGCGGCTGACTCAGGCCTACCGCGTCAACCTCGGTGTGCTCTCGCTGATGGCCTTGTTCACCGGCAGCTTTTTGGTCTTTGCCGTGCTGTCGCTTTCAGTGGCGCAGCGCCTGCCGCAATGGGCCCTGCTCGGCGTGCTGGGCATGAGCGCGCGCGAGCGCATGGTCTTGGTCTTGATGGAAGGCCTGGCCCTGGGCGTGCTGGGCAGCGCGTTCGGGCTGTTGCTGGGCTGGCAGCTGGCCCGC
>JAIXSD010000330.1 GCA_027484885.1 Rubrivivax sp. | reverse complement strand
GAGGTGCCGCCCAGGGTCACGCCCTGGTAAATCGTGCAGCCTTCACCGATCTCGGCCATCTCGCCGATCACCACGCCCATGCCGTGGTCGATGAAGACACGGCGGGCGATGGTGGCGCCCGGGTGGATCTCGATGCCGGTCAGGAAGCGGCTCAGGTGCGAGATGAATCGACCGGTCCAGCGCAGGCCGTGGCGCCAGCACCAATGCGCGCGGCGATGCATCCACAGCGCATGCAGGCCCGGGTAACAGGTCAGCACCTCCCAGGTCGACCGGGCAGCCGGGTCGCGCTCAAGGATGCAGGCGATGTCTTCGCGGAGGCGCTGGAACATGGGAGGGGGTGAAGCAAACGGAGGTCGGCCAGTTTAGCGGCGGCGGAGAAAGCCCGTTCGAGACGGGCTGAAGGAGCCAGAGACTGGGTTCAACCGTCGCGCTTCACGCGTCACGCTTCGGTGCTTCCACCATCGCCCGGGCAATGCCGCGCAGGATGTGCACTTCCTCGCTGCTCAGCTGCGCCCGGTTGAAGAGCTGGTTCAGCCGCGGCATCAGCTTGCGCGGCGCGGCTGGGTCCAAAAAGCCGATCTGCTCCAGCGAGGCCTGCAGATGCGTGAGCAAGCCCTGCACCGCGCGCGCATCGGCCAGATTCGGGTCGGGCGTGCGCGCCGCCACGCTGAAGCCGCCCAGCGCCTGGCGCCAGTCGTAGGCCAGCAGCTGCACGGCCTGGGCCAGATTCAGCGAGCCGTAATCCGGATGGGTGGGAATCGACAGCACCGCGTGGCAGCGGTACACATCTTCGTTGCTCATGCCGTAGCGCTCGGAGCCGAAGACCAAGCCCAGCTTGTGCTCGGAGGCCGCCAGCTCGGCAAACAGCGACCGCGGCTCGCGCACCGGCGGGCCGAAGTCGCGCGGCGTCATGGCCGTGGCGCAGGCAAAGGTGACGCCGTCGAGTGCCTCTTCCAGGCTGTCGACGATGCGCGCCCGGGTGAGGATGTCGGCCGCGCCGCTGGCCATGGCCACGGTCTCTTCCTGGCTCAGTACATCGGCAAAGCGCGGCCGCACCAGCACCAGCTCGGAGAAACCCATCACCTTCATGGCCCGGGCGGTGGCGCCCACATTGCCGGGGTGGCTGGTCTGAATCAAGACAAAACGTGTCATATCAACGCGGGGCGCCGGGGTCAGCCGGGCAGAATCAAAAAGATCGGCCAAGGAATCGCTAGGCAAAACCCGCGCCTCGGTTAAAATGCGGGATTATCCTAGGCTCGCCGCCCTGAACCCGAACAGTTTCGGGCCGGCCGCAGCACCAGGCACGCTCTTTTTCTTCGCCAATCCACCTCAACCCTCCTTCTTCAGGCAAGGTTTCACGCATGTCGCAGCAAGCTTCACTCCATCCCATGCTCAATGTCGCCATCAAAGCGGCACGTGCAGCTGGCGCCATCATCAACCGCGCCTCGATGGACCTCGATATCCTGAAGATCAACACCAAGTCGCCCAATGACTTCGTGACCGAGGTGGACCAAGCGGCAGAAAAAGTCATCATCGAAACCCTGCTCCAGGCCTACCCTGACCACGGCATCCTCGCCGAAGAGTCGGGCCGCGAGTACGGCGCCAAGCATTCCGAATTCGTCTGGATCATCGACCCCCTGGACGGCACCACCAACTTCATCCACGGCCTGCCCATGTACTGCGTGTCGATCGCGCTGGCTCACCGCGGCGTGGTGCAACAGGCCGTCGTCTACGACCCGACCCGCAACGACCTGTTCTACGCCACCAAGGGCCGCGGCGCTTTCCTGAACGACCGCCGCCTGCGCGTCTCCAAGCGCACCCGCCTGAGCGACGCCCTGATCGGCACCGGTTTCCCCTTCCGCCGCGGCGACAACTTCAAGCGCTATATGAAGATGTTCGAGGCGGTGATGGTCGAGTGCGCCGGCCTGCGCCGCCCGGGCGCGGCCGCCCTGGACCTCTGCTACGTGGCCGCTGGCTACTACGACGCGTTTTTTGAGACCGGCCTGCAGCCCTGGGATGTGGCCGCGGGCTCGCTGATCATCACCGAAGCCGGTGGCCTGATCGGCAACTTCACCGGCGAAGCCGACTTCCTGCACCAGCGCGAAGTGGTGGCCGGCAGCCCCAAGATCTACGGCCAGCTGGTGCAGATCCTGGCGCCCTACACCCGCGTGATCACGGCAGAAGACGCCGAGGGCGATGCCAAGCCGGCAGACGCCAAGGCCGCCGGCAAGAAGAAGACAGCGGACGCTGCGGGTGTTCTGGCCGCCGACGCCGCTGCCGCACCGAAGAAGCGCGCCGCGGTACGCATCCGCAAGGATGAACTGGGTGGCGAAGGCGCTTAAACTGCGCGCTGAGCTGTCTCAGCACCCCTGACCGACAAAGCCCTCCGCCCGAGGGCTTTGTTCATTTCTGACGCCCGCATCTCCCAGCCTGCATCTCGACCATGAGCCACGCCCCGGATTTCTCTGCCCACACGCCGGTGATGGCGCAGTACCTGCGCATCAAGCACGAGCACCCCGAGGAGCTGGTGTTCTTCCGCATGGGCGATTTTTACGAGGTCTTCTTCGACGACGCCCGCAAGTGCAACCAGTTGCTTGACATCACCCTGACCACCCGCGGCCAAAGCGCCGGCGAGCCGGTGGTGATGGCCGGCGTGCCGGTCCATGCGCTGGAGAGTTATCTGGCCAAGCTGATCAAGCTGGGCGAGGCGGTGGCGATTGCTGAGCAGGTCGGCGATGTGGCCACCTCCAAAGGCCCGGTCGAGCGCAAGGTGGTGCGCGTGGTCACGCCCGGCACGGTCACCGACAGCGAGTTGCTGGCCGACAAGCAGGATTCGGTGCTGCTCTCGGTCGTGCAACAGGGCAAGACCCACGGCCTGGCCTGGCTCTCGCTGACTCAGGGCCAGCTGGGCCTGGCCGAATGCACGGAGCGCGAGCTGCCCTCCTGGCTGGCCCGCCTGAGCCCGGCCGAGGTGCTGGTGGACCGCGAGCGCCAGCCCGGCGCCGTGCTGGCTGCTCGCGCACCCATCACCAACCGCCCGAGCTGGCAGTTCGACACCGCCCTGGGCGCACGCAAGCTCTGCGAGCAACTCGGCGTGGCCAGCCTGGCCGGCTACAACGCGCAGCAGATGACGGCCGCGCAAGCGGCCGCCGCCGCCCTGCTCAGCTATGCCGAACACACGCAAGGCCGGGCCCTGGCCCATGTGCGCGCGCTCAGCGTGCAGCGCAGCAGCGAGCTGCTGGACCTGCCGCCCGCCACCCAGCGCAATCTGGAGCTGACGCAGACCCTGCGCGGCGAGACCAGCCCCACCCTGCTCTCCCTGCTGGACAGCTGCCGCACCGGCATGGGCAGCCGCGCCCTGCGCCACTGGCTGCTGCACCCCAAGCGCGATCGCGCCGAAGCCCTGGCCCGCCACGGCGCCATCGCCGCCCTGCTGCAGGCCCGGCCCGAGCCGCTGCGTGAGGCGCTGCGCCAGGTCTCGGATGTCGAGCGCATCGCCGCCCGCATCGCCCTGCGCCAGGTGCGCCCGCGCGAGCTGGCCGGCCTGCGCGCCACTTTGCACATCCTGCCCGAGCTGCAGCAGACCGTACCAGCCGGCAGCAGTGAGCTGCTCGATCAGTTGGCCCAAGGCCTGCTGGCCTCGCCCGAGCTGGAGCAGATGCTGAGCCGCGCGATTGCCGAAGAGCCGGCAGTGCTGGTGCGCGACAGCGGCGTGATCGCCAGCGGCTTTGATGCCGAGCTGGACGAGTTGCGCGCCATCCAGAACAACTGCGACGCCTTCTTGCTGGACCTCGAAACCCGCGAGCGCGCTCGCACCGGCATCCCGAATCTTCGCGTGCAGTTCAACAAGGTGCATGGCTTCTACATCGAGGTGACTCAGGGCCAGGTGGACAAGGTGCCGAGCGACTACCAGCGCCGCCAGACCCTGAAGAACGCCGAGCGCTATATCACACCCGAGCTCAAGGCCTTCGAGGACAAGGCCTTGTCGGCGCAAGAGCGCTCGCTGGCGCGCGAGAAGCTGCTGTTCGAGCAGCTGATCGACTGGTTGATCGAATCGCTGCAGCCACTCTCGGCCCTGGGCCGCGCCCTGGCCAGCCTCGATGCCCTGGCCGCGCTGGCCGAGCGCGCCGCCACCCTCAACTGGTGCCGGCCGGAGTTCGTCAACCAGCCCTGCATCGACATCAGCCAAGGTCGCCATCCGGTGGTGGAATCGCGCCTACGTGAAACCGGCGCCGGCGAGTTCATGGCCAATGACTGCCGGCTCGATGCCCGCACCCGCATGGCCGTGATCACCGGCCCGAATATGGGCGGCAAGAGCACTTTCATGCGCCAGGTGGCCCTGATCAGCCTGCTGGCGGCCATCGGCAGCTATGTGCCGGCCAGTGCCTGCCGGCTGGGGCCCATGGACGCCATCCACACCCGCATCGGCGCGGCCGACGACCTGGCCAATGCCCAGTCCACCTTCATGCTGGAGATGACCGAGGGCGCGGCGATTCTGCACAGCGCCACCGAGCAGTCCCTGGTGCTGATGGACGAGATCGGCCGCGGCACCTCCACCTTCGACGGCCTGGCCCTGGCCGGCGCCATCGCCAGCCATTTGCATGACAAGAGCCGCGCCTTCACGCTCTTCGCCACCCATTACTTCGAGCTGACCGAGTTCCCGAGCAAGCACGCGCAGGCCATCAACTGCCATGTCGGCGCGGTCGAAAGCGGCGACGACATCGTCTTCCTGCACGAGATCCAGCCGGGCCCGGCCAGCCGCAGCTATGGCGTGCAGGTGGCGCGTTTGGCCGGCATGCCCGCCTCCCTGGTGCGCCAGGCGCGGGCCACGCTGGAGGCGCTGGAAGCCAAGGCCGGCGAAGGCCAGGCGCAGATCGATCTCTTCGCGCCACCGCCGGCCGCGCCCGAGCCGCCGCCTGTCTCGCAAGCGACAAGCGCGCTGAGCCAAGCCATCAATGATGTGGACCCCGACACGCTCACGCCGCGCGAGGCGCTGGACCTGGTCTACCGGCTCAAAAAGCTGAGCCAGGCCGACTAGCCCCGCCGCCCGGCGCCCTCAGGAATGAACCGGACACTCGTTTTCTCGCACGCCAACGGCTTCGGTGCCGCCTGCTACCGCCTGCATTTCGAGGCCTGGCGGCGCGCCGGCTGGCAGGTCCACGCCCTGCCGCAGATCGGCCACAACCCGGCTTATCCGGTCAGCAACAACTGGCCGCATCTGCGCGATGAGCTGATCGATTTCATCCACACGGAAGTAAAGCCCAGCGGGCCGGTCAGCCTGGTTGGCCATTCCCTGGGCGGCATGCTGAGCCTGCTGGTCGCCTGCCAGCGGCCGGAGCTGGTGCAAAGCCTGGTGATGCTGGACTCGCCCGTGGTCAGCGGCTGGCGCGCCCAGAGCGTGCGGGTGGCCAAGGCCACACGCCTGATCCACCGCGTCTCGCCGGGCAAGGTGTCCAGCCAGCGCCGCTACGAATGGCCGGATCGCACGGCGGTGATGGCCCATTTCGCCAGCAAGCACAAGTTTGCACGCTGGGACCCTCGGGTGCTGCAAGACTATGTCGACGGCGGCTTTGAGGAGCATGAAGGCCGCAGCCGCCTGCGCTTTCACCGCGAGATCGAGACCCGCATCTACGACACACTGCCCCATCACCTGCCCAGCCTGCTACGCCGCCACCCGCTGCACTGCCCGGTGGCCTTTGTGGCGGGCACCCAGTCCGAGGAGCTGCGCCAGGCGGGCGCCGCAGCCAGCAAAGCCCTGGCCGGGCCCCGATTCGTCTGGATGGAGGGCAGCCACCTCTTCCCCTTCGAGCGCCCCGACGACACGGCCGCCCTGGTGCTGCAGTTGCTGGAGGCCATGCAGCTTTCCACACCGGCCGCGGACTGATTCCCGGGCCGCTGTCCGAGTGCTGCGCCGGGCCTCGCTATAATCGCGCTTTACCACCACAGCGTTTTTCACGAGAACGCTGCACGACATGACCAAGTACGTCTACGTCACAGGCGGTGTGGTGTCCTCCCTCGGCAAGGGCATCGCATCGGCCTCACTGGCTGCCATCCTCGAATCGCGCGGCCTCAAGGTCACCCTCATCAAACTGGATCCGTACATCAACGTCGATCCAGGCACGATGTCCCCGTTCCAGCATGGCGAAGTCTTCGTGACCGAAGACGGCGCCGAGACGGACTTGGATCTGGGTCACTACGAGCGCTTCATCACCACGCGCATGAAGCGCGCCAACAACTTCACCACCGGACAGATCTATATGTCCGTGCTGGAGAAGGAACGCCGCGGTGATTACCTCGGCAAGACGGTGCAGGTGATTCCGCACATCACCAACGAGATCCAGGACTTCGTCCGCCGCGGCGCCGGTGCCGGCACCCCTGATGCGGTCGATGTGGCCATTGTGGAAATCGGCGGCACGGTCGGTGACATCGAGTCCCTGCCCTTCCTCGAAGCGGCGCGCCAGATGAGTCTGAAGGCCGGCCCGAACAACGTCGCCTTCGTGCACCTGACCTATGTGCCCTGGATCGCTGCAGCCGGTGAGCTGAAGACCAAGCCGACCCAGCACACGGTGCAAAAGCTGCGCGAAATCGGCATCCAGCCGGACGCACTGCTCTGCCGCGCCGACCGCCGCATCCCCGATGACGAGCGCGGCAAGATCTCGCTGTTCACCAATGTGCCCGAGTACGGTGTGATCTCCATGTGGGACGTCAACACCATCTACAAAGTGCCGCGCATGCTGCACGAGCAGGGCCTGGACCAGCTGATCTGCACCAAGCTGCAACTCAACACCAAGAGCACCGACCTGAAGCGTTGGGACACCCTGGTCAGCGAGGTCGAGAACCCCGCCAAGGACGTCACCATCGCCATGTGCGGCAAGTACACCGACTTGAGCGATTCCTACAAATCGCTGAACGAAGCGCTGCGCCACGCCGGCATCCACAACCACGCTCGCGTCAACATCGAGTACGTGGACTCAGAGATGCTGACGGCCGAGAACATCTCGCAGCTGCAGCAGTTCGACGCCATCCTCGTGCCCGGCGGCTTCGGCAAGCGCGGTGTGGAAGGCAAGATCCTGGCCGCCCAGTACGCCCGTGAACACAAGGTGCCCTACCTCGGCATCTGCCTGGGCATGCAGGTCGCCACCATCGAGTACGCCCGCAATATGGCGGGCCTGACCGGCGCCAACTCCACCGAATTCGAACCCGAGACCCCGCACCCGGTGATCGCCCTGATCGACGAGTGGCAGGACGCTGACGGCTCGATCCAGACGCGCGATGAAAAGAGCGACCTCGGCGGCACCATGCGCCTGGGCGCCCAGAGCTCGGACGTCAAGGCCGGCACCCTGGCCCACGACATCTACGGCCCGGTGGTCAGCGAGCGTCACCGCCACCGCTACGAAGCCAACACCCGATACCTGGACAAGCTGCAAGACGCCGGCCTGGTCATCTCGGCCATCACCCAGCGTGAAAAGCTGACCGAGATGGTGGAGCTGCCGCGCGAGGTGCACCCCTGGTATGTGGGCGTGCAGTTCCACCCCGAGTTCAAGTCCACCCCCTGGGACGGCCACCCGCTGTTCACCGCCTTCATCAAGGCGGCGCTGAACCACAAACAGGCCTGAAGGAAACCTGCCCATGAAGCTTTGCGGTTTTGAGGTCGGCATTGACCGGCCTTTCTTCCTGATCGCCGGTACCTGCTCGATCGAGGGCCTGGAGATGTCGATCGATGTGGCCGGCCAGCTCAAGGAAGCCTGCACGGCTCTGGGCATTCCGCTGATTTACAAGGGCTCTTTCGACAAGGCCAACCGCTCCTCGGGTTCGACCAAGCGCGGCGTCGGCATCGATGCCGGCCTGAAGATCCTCGATGAAGTGCGCCGCCAGTTGCAGCTGCCCATCATCACCGACGTGCACGACGAATCGCAGGTGGCCGAGGTCGCCAGCGTCGTCGATGTGCTGCAGACCCCAGCTTTCTTGTGCCGCCAGACGGATTTCATCCGTGCGGTCGCCAAGTCGGGCAAGCCGGTCAATATCAAGAAGGGCCAGTTCCTCGCCCCCTGGGACATGAAGAACGTGGTCGACAAAGCCCGCGACGCCGCGCGCGAAGCCGGCCTGTCGGAGGACCGCTTCCTGGCCTGCGAGCGGGGCGTCAGCTTCGGCTACAACAACCTGGTCGCCGACATGAGCAGCCTGGCCGAGATGCGCAAGACCGGCGCGCCGGTGGTGTTCGACGTGACCCACTCGGTGCAAAAGCCCGGCGGCCAAGGCACCAGCAGCGGCGGTGCCCGCGAGATGGTGCCGGTGCTGGCCCGTGCCGGCGTGGCCGCCGGTGTGGCAGGCCTCTTCATGGAAACCCATCCGCGCCCGGCTGAGGCCTGGTCCGACGGCCCCAACGCCGTGCCGCTGCAGCGCATGCGTGCCTTGCTGGAGCAGCTGGTGGCCCTGGACCGCGTGGTCAAGAGCCAGCCCCTGCTCGAGAACGACTTCTCGGCCTGAATTGCCCTGCATGCCCCATGGGCGGGCCTCGCGCACGATTGTTCAGCGCCGGTAACTGCCAGCTGGCAAGATGCGCGCCGAAACCGAATTTTTGACCTTTTGGAGAGCTTGAATGAGTGCCATTGTTGATATCGTCGGCCGCGAAATTCTGGACAGCCGCGGCAACCCGACCGTCGAATGCGACGTCTTGCTGGAATCGGGCGTGATGGGCCGCGCCGCCGTGCCCTCGGGTGCCTCGACCGGTTCGCGCGAAGCCATCGAGCTGCGTGACGGTGACAAGAGCCGCTACCTGGGCAAGGGCGTTCTGAAGGCGGTGGAACACATCAACACCGAAATCTCCGAAGCCGTGCTGGGCCTGGATGCCTCCGAGCAAGCCTTTCTGGACCGCACCCTGATCGACCTGGACGGCACCGAGAACAAGAGCCGCCTGGGCGCCAACGCCATGCTGGCCGTGTCCATGGCCGTGGCTCGCGCTGCGGCTGAAGAGTCGGGCCTGCCCCTGTACCGTTACTTCGGCGGCATGGGCGGCAACCAGCTGCCGGTGCCGATGATGAACGTCATCAACGGCGGCGCGCACGCCAACAACAGCCTCGACCTGCAAGAGCTGATGATCATCCCCGTGGGCGCACCGAGCTTCCGCGAAGCCCTGCGCTGGGGTGCCGAGGTGTTCCACGCCCTGAAGAAGATTCTGCACGACAAGGGCATCTCCACCGCCGTGGGCGATGAAGGTGGTTTCGCGCCCAGCGTGGAAAGCCATGAGGCTGCCATCCAGCTGATCCTGCAAGCCATCGACGCCGCCGGCTACACCGCCGGCGAGCAGATCGCCCTGGGCCTGGACTGCGCCGCCAGCGAGTTCTACAAGGACGGCAAGTACGTCCTCGAAGGCGAAGGCGGCATCCAGCTGACGGCCCAGGAATGGACCTCGATGCTGGCCACCTGGGTGGACAAGTACCCCATCATCTCGATCGAAGACGGCATGGCCGAAGGCGACTGGGACGGCTGGAAGCACCTGACCGAACGTCTGGGCGACAAGGTCCAGCTGGTTGGCGACGACCTGTTCGTCACCAACACCAAGATCCTGAAGGAAGGCATCGACAAGGGCAT
>JAIXSD010000032.1 GCA_027484885.1 Rubrivivax sp. | reverse complement strand
GCAGGCTTGGCCTGTGCCTGGCCCTTGCTGCGCGCCGCGGTGCAGCTGCGCCGCCGCCCGCCCCTGCCCTTGCCGCCCGAGCCGCCCTTGGCTGAAGATCACCGCCAGCTGATCCTGCTACAGACGCAGCTGGAGCACCTGCCGGTGGCTGCCTGGGTGTTGCGCGAGGGTGCCGCGCAGCCCATGCTGCAGGCCCTGAGCAGCCGTGCGCGCCGCCTGACCGCACCGGGCGGCGTGCGCGAACCGGCGGCCTTGCATGCGCTGCTGCGCCATCCCAGCACACGCAGTGGCCCGGTGCTGCTGGACACCGAGCGCGGCAGCGAGCGCTGGCAGCTGCAGCGCCAGCCGCTCTCGCTGGACGGCGAACAGCAGACCCTGCTGGCCCTGGTGCCGCTGGAGAACGAACTGGAGAGCGAATCTCTGCAGGCCTGGCAGCAGCTGGTGCAGGTGCTGACGCACGAGATCATGAATTCGCTGACCCCCATCCAGAGCCTGAGCCAGACGGCCCAGCTGCTGCTGGACGAGCCGCCCCTGGTGGAGGCCGATCTGCGCAGCGCCCTGGCCGGCATCGAGCTGCGCGCGGCCGAGCTGGCGCGCTTTGTGCGCACCTACCGGCGTGTCAGCCAATGGCCAGCCCCAGTGCTGGCCCCGGTAGCGCTCGATGCCTTGCTGCAGCGCTTGCAGCAGGCGGTGGCCCCGGCCTGGCGCCAGCGCGGCGGCGAGGCCAGCTTCGAGCCGGCCAGCGCCGGCCTGTGCCTGCAAGCCGACGAAGGCCAGCTGGAGCAGGCCCTGCTGGCCCTGCTGCGCAATGCCGAGCAGGCCACCGAGGGCCTGAGCCAGCCGCGGCTGTGGGTGCAGGCACGCCAGGGCCGCGGCGGCCGGCTGCAACTCAGCGTGCGCGACAACGGCCCCGGCGTGCCGCCGGGCCTGGAGCACAAAATCTTCATGCCCTTTTTCAGCGCCCGCGAGGGCGGCCAGGGCATCGGCCTGACCGTGGTGCGACAGCTGGTGCACGGCATGGGCGGCCGGGTGCGCCATGTGCGGCCGCTGGAGGGTGGCGCGGCTTTTGTTTTGAGCTTTTGAGTACGGGGCTTGTGAGCCCCAGGCTCAGACCGTGATCGGCAGGCGCCGGTCCAGCCCGGCCAGGTCGCGGCAGAAGAACTCATCGCGCAGGTATTTGCTTTCGTACTCGCGCACGTCGTAGTGGACCCAGGTGGGCGCGATGTCCGAGGGCTCCAGCGATTTGCGGTTGCGGGCCAGCCAGCCGATCTGGGCGTTGGACTTTTCGACCAGCAGGCTGCGCAGCTCGTTGCAGCGCTCCAGGTCTTCGCGCTTGCCCATGCCGGGCGCCAGCACGGTGTCGATGTCCACCGCCTTGCCGTGGTGGTTGGTGGTGGTGCGGCCCTTGCGCTCGTTCTCGACCGCGCATCGGTAGCCCGAGGAGAAGCTAAAGCGAATGTCCTCGCGGTAGGCAAACAAGGCCCGCGCCGCCCAAAGGATCAGGCGGTGGATGCCGGGGTACTCATAGCGGTGGAACTTTTCCTGGCCCTCGCCGCCCGGCATGTAGCGCCCTTTGAAGCGGCCCTGGCCGAAACCGCTGCAGACCCCGCAAGGGCAGCGCAGCTGCGCAAAGTCGATGGGGAAGCGGCTGGCCAGCTCGTCGATGGCCATAAAAGTGGCGCGGTCCACCACGCCGCTGGGCGCGCTTAGGCCCATGTAATCGCGCTGAAAGCTCTTGACCTGCAGCTCGGTGCCCGAGCCGAAATCGCCATCGAGCAGCGTGCCGCGGTAGCCCGCCAGGCGCAGCTGCAGCTCCACCACATCCTCACCCTTGAGCCCTTGTTGCAGGACCCGATCACCGTATGCCATGCCATGCTCCTTGCTCGCCGATCCATCTCCCGCAACGCTGCGGGGCGAGTCAGACGCTAGGGGCTCACGAGCCGGCCGGCCATCCCCAGGTGCCGCGTGAATAGTGGCGCGCCGGGGAACGCTTCAGTCGCCCAGATCGATCTCGGCCTGAAGCGCCACGCCGGCCAAGCAGGCCGGCCGCTCGTAATCGGCCAGCAGCCAGCCGCGTTCACGCTGCGCCGCGGCCTCTTGCAGCAGCTCGCCCAGCAGGCGGATGGAGCGGCCGTCGAGGGCGGCGAACGGCGTGTCCAGCAAGGTCAGGCGGGCGCCACTGACGGCCGCCGCCAGCAGGCCCAGCTTGCGCCGGCTACCGGCCGAGAGCATGTAGAGCGGCTTGTCCAGATGCAGCGCCAGGGCAAAACCTTCGACCAGGGCCGGCTCCAGGTCTGCGCGCCAGCCGGCATGGCCCTGGCGCAAGGTGGCGAGCCAGGCCGAGGCCAGCTGTGCATCCAGCGCCGGGTCGGTCGGGTCCTCGAAAAAGATGTCCTCCGGCGCCAGGCTGCACTCGATCTGGCCCGCCAGCGCTGCGCCCGAGCGCCCCGCGATAAAGCGTAAGCAGCGCGTCTTGCCTCGACCATCACCACCGCGCAGCAAACTCAGGCCCGGGCGCAACTCAAAGCTCAGGCCCTGGATCAGCGGCGGTTGGCTGGGGTCGGGGTGGGCGAGGCGGAGGGCGTGGGCGCGGTAGACGGCGGGGGAAGAATCGGGTGTCATGGCGGTGAGTGCTTGGGCATTGGCTTGCCCCATTCTCCGAGATGAGGGCGTCCGACGACGCAGGAGGCAGCCATCGGACATGACAATGAGACCGACATCGTGACCTGATTAAAACCCTGACATGACCGACTTCATTTCGCGCAAGCTCGACGCCGTGGACACCGACGGGCGCCCCTTCGAGATGACCATCCGCATCGCCGCCCCTCGCCCGCACCCGCAGGGCGACTGGACATGCCAGGTTCAGATCACCGAGCTGTTCGAGCCCGCTCGAGCCCTGTTCGGCATCGACTCCTGGCAAGCCATGCAGATCTGCCTTCAGATGACACTGTCGGTGCTGCTTGATTTCGTCGAAGGAGGTGGTCAACTCTTCTACGCCGGAACACGGCATGCTGTAGAACCTTTGAGCCTGTTTGCAAAGCCTTTGTCCTCCATGCCGGTCTAGCTACGCCTCGCCACGCTCACCCAGCCCCGAGCCACAAGCCATCTGATCCTGAAGGTCTTGAGCCATGCCTGAAAACAAAACCCAAGCCACGGCCACAGATGCCGCCGACTGCTTGAACGCGATTGCCGATGCCACCCGCCGCGCAGACTGCCTGGCGCTGGCCGACTTGATGCAGCGCGCCACCGGCCAGCCCGCCGTGATGTGGGGCAGCGCCATCGTCGGCTTCGGCCTGCACCGCTACCAACTGGCGGGCGGCAAAACCGGGGAGATTTGCGCCGTGGGCTTTGCCTCGAGGGCAGCAGACATCGCGCTCTACGGCCTGACCGGGTTTGACGAAGCCGAGCCTTTGCTGGACGCGCTGGGCAAGCACAAGCCCGGTAAAGGCTGTATCTACCTGAAGCGGCTGGCCGATGTGGACGCGGGCGTGTTGGCGCAGTTAATAACGCAGGCCTTCAACAGCAAGAAGGTCTGAGGCTGAGGGGCACAAACGGCACAAAGCCATCTCTCG